>CAZIVZ010000059.1:1224-11511 GCA_964542495.1 uncultured Aquihabitans sp. | reverse complement strand
CGGCAGCGGGGCGGAGGGGCGTGGCCACGGCGCGGAGGAAGGTGGTCATGCCGGCACCGTGCGGGCCGAGCAGGGCGGTCACGCGGCCGGACTCGGCCACCAGGTCCAACCCGGCGAGGGCCTCGGTCTCCCCGAAGCGCTTGGTGAGGCCTCGGGCCTCGATGATCGGTGGCATGGTGCTCCTCGGTGGTTGCAGATGGCGGCGAGCGAGATGACGCTGACACCATGACCGGCGATGCGGTCAGTTCCTGTCCGTGATGGTCGGGTGGACGCCGTGGTCCCCTGAGCACGGCGCCACGGGAGCCACCGATCGACCACTGGCAGACCCCGCTGCGATGAGCCTGCCGTGGCTGGCCGCCGTCGCCAACCCGCCGCGCCCGCCCGGCGGGTCGGCCCGTTGGGGTGGCGCGGATCGACTTCGGTAGGGTCGCGCACCATGTCGGACACGTCGCAGCCGGTCTCGCTCAGCCCCCGCCCCGCGCCGGCCGCCCCGGCGGCGCCGCCGCTCTCGGCCGCCGAGGCGCGGGCCGCGATCCGCTCCGCCGAGGCCGCCCTGCTCGACGAACGGCGCCAGCTGCGCGCCGACGAGCTGGCCACCCTCGCCCGGGTGCCCGACGCGTCGGTGCCGTCGCTCGCCGCCCTGGCCCACGAGGTGCGCCTGGCGTGGTGCGGCCCCGAGGTCGAGGTGGAGGGGATCCTCTCGGCCAAGACCGGCGGGTGCCCTGAGGACTGCCACTTCTGCAGCCAGTCGGCCGCCTTCGACACGCCGGTGAAGGCCACCCCGTTCCTCGACACCGACGAGGTGCTCGAAGCGGCGCGCGAGACCGCCGCTCTCGGGGCGTCGGAGTTCTGCATCGTGCTCGCCGTGCGCGGCCCCGACGAGCGGACCCTCGGTCGCATCCTCGAGCTCGTCCCGATCGTGCGCGACGAGACCGGCCTCAACGTGGCCGTGTCGGCCGGCATCCTCAGCGACGACCAGGCCCGCCGCCTCGCCGAGGGCGGCGTCCACCGCTACAACCACAACCTCGAGACGGCGGCGTCGTACTTCCCCAAGGTGGTCACCAGTCATCGTTGGGAGGAGCGGCTCGAGACCTGCGAGCTGGTCCGCCGCCATGGCATGGAGCTGTGCTGCGGCGTGCTGCTCGGCATGGGCGAGAGCGTCGAGCAGCGCCTGGAGCTGATCGGTCAGTTGCGAGACGTCGACCCGGCCGAGGTGCCGCTCAACTTCTTGAACCCCCGCCCGGGCACGCCGCTCGGCGACGCGCCCATCGTGGACGCCCTCGAGGCCGTCCGCTGGATCGCCCTGTTCCGCCTCGGGCTCCCGTCGGTCATCCTGCGCTACGCCGGCGGGCGCGAGATCACGCTCCGAGACCTCCAGGTCATGGGGATGACCTCGGGCATCAACGCCCTGATCGTGGGCAACTACCTCACCACCCTCGGGCGCACGCCCAGCGAAGACCTGCAGATGCTCGAGGACCTCAAGATGCCCATCGGGGCGCTCACCAAGGTCATCTGACCGCCCGGTGGTGCCCGCCCCCGATCCGGCCGGGCCCGCGGTGGCGCACTGCAGCGGCTGCGGGCGGCCCACGTCGGCCTGTGCCGGCTGCGGTCGAGAGCTCGACCCGCCGCGCTTCTGCCGGGAGTGCGGCACCCGCCTCGCCGTGCGGGTGAGCCCCACGGGCTGGGTGGCGCGCTGCAAGCACCACGGCGTGGTGGCCACCGCCTGACGCGCATCGCGTCCGGCCTGCGCCGGACGATTCCTGTCGATTTGGGGTGTCCTGCGCCCACTATCGACAGGAATTCGCCGGTCAGGCCTCGCGGGAGGCCACCGCTCGGCAGAACCGCCCGAGGCGCTCGAGCGCCAGCGAGCACCGGCGGCTGTGGCGCGTGCCGGCCAGGTCGGTGGCCGCTCGCTCCAGCTGGTGGCGGGTGGCCGGGCCGACGAGCCACGCGGTGAGCTGCCCGGCGGCGGCGTCCTCGCCGGGCGCGACCAGCTCGGCCACCGTCTCGGGGAGATCGGGCCGCAGCGGGCTGTCGAGCAGCAGCGCCACCAGGTGGCCGACGGCGGCCTGGTGGTGGGCGGGCGGCGTGAGCGGGCCGAGCGCCTCGTGCCAGTCGTCCAGGAAGGGGGAGAGGTCGTGGGTGGCGCGCGAGACCGGGGCCAGCCACCGGTGCGCGGCGTGCGCCGGGCGCGGGCTGCTGCGCACCAGGCGACCCCACTCGGCCCGCAGGAAGCGGGCCACCGCCTCCACCTCGCGGTCCGACCAGGCCGGCCAGCCGGCGGCGCGGAGCTTGTCCCACAGCACCCCCCGGTCCACCGGAAGGGCGTTGTCGGCGGCCAGCACCAGGGCCCGGGGGGCCACCCGGCGCAGGTCGTCCGAACCGCCCCACGACGTGCCGGCGCGGATCACGAACCGGGCCACCAGGTCTGGCGCCAGCTCGGGCACCGGTCCGCCCAGGGCGGCCACCTCGGCGTCGGCGACGGTGGGGGGGTGGGCCATGGACGGGTCGAACCCGATGCCCGAGAACGCCTCGAACAGGTTGGTGGTGGCGGCCTCGAGCGCTGCGGTGGGGTCGACGGGCTCGTAGCGGCGGTCGTGGAGGGCGTTGGAGATCGACATCGGTGATCCGCGGCAGGGGGTGGGCGGCCGAATCTACCGAAGCACCACCGGGCGGCGCGCGGTGGACCGGGGCGGCCTGCGGGCACGGAGGCTGTCGGCGGCCCGCACGACGACCGTTTAGGGTTGGCGTCCGACGAGTACACGGACCGGACCCCGGCACGACCCCTGCTCGTCATCTGTCGTTCGCGGTCGGTCCGTAGGGTCCGGCAACAAGTGGTTCCCGACCGGGAGGTTGCATGGCCAGCGTCACGTTCGACGGGGTGACGAAGCGATACGGCGACGTGATCGCGGTCGACTCGCTCGACCTCGAGATCGTCGACGGGGAGTTCATGGTGCTGCTCGGGCCCTCGGGCTGCGGCAAGACCACGGCCCTGCGGATGATCGCCGGCCTCGAGGACATCTCCGACGGCACGCTGCGCATCGGCGATCGGGTGGTCAACGACGTCGACCCGGCCCGTCGGGACATCTCGATGGTGTTCCAGAGCTACGCGCTCTACCCGCACATGACCGTGCAGCGAAACATCGAGTCGCCCCTGCTGGCCCGCCACTACCACCTCGACGGACCGGACCGGCCGGCCCGCAAGCTCACCTCCGCCGAGCGCGCCGAGCGGGTGGCCGAGGCGGCGCGCGTGCTGGACCTCGAGCCCTACCTCAAGCGCAAGCCCGCCGCCCTGTCGGGTGGCCAGCGCCAGCGCGTGGCCCTGGCCCGGGCGTTCGTCGGGCGGCCCCAGGCGTTCCTCATGGACGAGCCGCTGTCGAACCTCGACGCCAAGCTGCGCGCCCAGACCCGCATCGAGCTCGTCGACCTCCACCGCCGGGTGGGGACCACCGTCGTGTACGTCACCCACGACCAGGTGGAGGCCATGACCATGGCCACCCGGGTGGCGGTCATGTCCATGGGCAAGCTCCAGCAGGTGGGCACGCCCCAGGAGGTGTACGCCAGGCCGGTCAACACCTTCGTGGCCCAGTTCATCGGCACCCCGCCCATGAACTGCGTCGACGCCGCCATCACCGCCGACGCCGCGGGCGTGGACCTGGGCGCCGCCGGCCGCCTCCCGCTCCCCGCCGGGCTCCAGGCCCGCCCCGCCGCGGGGCAGCCCGTGGTGCTCGGCGTCCGACCCGAGCACCTGGTCCTCGACCCGCAGGGCACCCTCACCACCACCGTGCGGGCCGTGGAGTGGCTCGGCCACGAGTGCCTCATCACCGCCGACCTGGGCGACCGCCTGGTGACGCTTCGCCAGGGCGGCATGGCCGTGCTCGAGCCGGGCGCCGAGGTGAAGGTGTCGGTGGCGGCGGACGACGTGCACCTGTTCGACGCCGAGACCACCGAGCGCCTGACGTGAGCGACGGGTCGAGCCGGACCCGGCTCGGGCGCTACGACGCCAGGGAGGTGGGCCTCGCCGCCCTCTTCCTCGCCCCGTCGCTCGCCGTGTTCGTGGCGTTCTTCTACATCCCGTTCTTCCGCCTGCTCCAGTGGGGCACCTACAAGTCGGTGCGCGGCGGCGAGTCCTACAAGCAGGTGGGGCTCGACCAGTACCGCGAGGTGCTCGGCGGCAGCGAGTTCCGCGAGGGCCTGGTCCACAGCATGCAGTACGTGCTGCTCACCGTGCCCGCCGGCCTGGTGCTCGGCACGCTGCTGGCCGTGGCCGCCCACCGCCGGCTCAAGGGCATCAAGGTGTACCAGGCGATCTTCTCGTCCACGCTGGCCAGCTCGGTGGCGGTGTCGTCGGTCATCTTCTTCTTCCTGTTCAACCCGGCCATCGGCACGTTCCAGGTGAACTGGCGAAGCGACCCCGACATGGCCCTGTTCGCCGCGGCGCTGCCCTTCATCTGGCAGAACCTCGGGCTGGCGTTCGTGATCGTGCTGGCGGGGCTGCAGGCCGTGCCCGACGAGGTGCTCGAGGCCGCCACGCTCGACGGCTACGGGCCGTTCCGGCGCCTCACCCGCATCACCCTGCCGCTGATCTCACCGGTGCTGATGTTCCTGCTGGTGATCCTGGTGATCGTGGCCTTCCAGGCCTTCCCGCAGATCGAGATCATCACCAACGGCGGGCCCGCCGGCGCCTCCGAGACGCTGGTGTTCAAGATCTTCCGGCAGACCCAGGACTATGGCAAGGGCGCCGTGCTCTCGGTGGGGCTGTTCTTCGTGACCATGGTGATCACCTTCCTCCAGTTCGTGATCCTCGACCGGAGGGTCCACTATGGCGACGAGTGAGCTGCGCCGGGTCGGCTTCCGCCGCCACCAGGGCCAGGGCCTGGGCGCCCTCGCCGGGCGTTCGGGATCTCGACGCACGTGGGGCCTGATCGGCCAGTACACCCTGCTCACCGTGCTGGCGCTGGTGGTGCTCGGGCCGCTCATGCTGATCTTGATCCAGGCCCTGTCGCCACCGTTCCAGTACGTGAACGCGGGCAAGCCCCTGCACCCGGTGGAGGTGGTCTGGAAGGACCGCACCTGGTTCAGCGGCGGGCTCGTCTCGGTGCTGGCGCGCACCTTCGTGATCGTCTTCCTGTTCGCCTGGCTGCACAAGGTGGCCCGGGGCATCTCCTGGCGGGACTGGCGAGACCTCCTCGATCGGCCGGGCCTGCTCGCCATCGTCGGCGGCACGTTGGCGCTGGCGGCGAGCACGTCGCCGGTCTTCCAGTCCCTCCACGATGCCGACGGCCGCACCCTCGGCCTCGTGCTGCTCTCCATGGCGCTCGTGACCGCCACCCAGGTGTGGGGGTTCGTGGAGGGCGAGCGGTCGGTGGGCGTGGGCGTGCTGGTGTCGGTGCTGGTGGGCGCGGGCATGGTCACGCTGGCCGTGCTGATGGCCGGCCCCGACGTGTGGACCGTGTCGTGGTCGCGCTACGACCTCGGCGGCGCCATGGGCCGGAGCCTCACCATGGCCATCATCATCACGGTGAGCCAGGTGGCCACCTCGATCATGGCCGCCTACGCGTTCGTGTTCCTCCGCTTCCCGTTCAAGCGCATCCTGTTCGCCCTGTTCATGGCCACCCTGCTGCTCCCGCTCGAGGTGACCCTGGTGGGCAACATCGCCACCATGCGCCAGCTCGAGTGGACCAACACCATGCAGGCCCTGGTGCTGCCCTTCAGCGCCTCGGCCCTGGGCACGTTCCTGATCCGGCAGGGCTTCCGCGGCCTG
Organism: uncultured Aquihabitans sp.; assembly: GCA_964542495.1. GTDB lineage: Bacteria > Actinomycetota > Acidimicrobiia > Acidimicrobiales > Iamiaceae > Aquihabitans. The sequence goes on along the minus strand of CAZIVZ010000059.1, from coordinate 5,747 downwards.
CCCACCGAGATCCGTGACGCCACCAGGCTCGACGGCTACGGGCACGTGGCCTTCCTCACCAAGTTCGCGGTGCCGCTCACCCGCCCGGTGGTGGCGTCGTTCACGGTGATCGCCGGTCTCCAGGCCTGGAACCAGTACCTGTGGCCCCGGGCCGTGATCGAGAAGAACGAGTTCAACACGTTGCAGATCCAGCTCCGGGCCGTGGCCGCCGGCGAGGTGGCCAACGCCAACCAGGCCATCGCCGCCGCCCTGGTGGCGGCCGTGCCCGTGGTGATCCTGCTGATCGCCTTCCAGCGCCAGATCATCCGCGGGCTCACCGCGGGTGCCGTGAAGTGACCCCGATGCCATCCCACCACGAGGGGGACCCCATGTCCGACCGACCCCACCCCACCACCGCCTCGCGGGGCGCGCCCGCCCGCTCTCACCGGCTCCGGGCCGTGATCGCCCTGGTGGCGACCGGCGGGCTGCTGATGTCGGCGTGCGGCTCCCCGCCGAGCTCCGGTGGGGGCTCGGGCGGTCGGGACGAGGCCGCCGGCGGGTCCGGGGTGGACCCGAAGGACTGCCCGCTCGACGCGCTCGAGAAGGCCACCGGCAAGGTGAAGGTGAACATGTGGTTCGGTGGCCTCGTCGACCCGCCCAAGTCGGTGCTCACCGACATGGTGAAGGCGTTCAACGAGAGCCAGGACAAGATCGAGGTCAGCGCCGACAACCAGGGCAACGCCTACGCCGAGGTGCTGCGCAAGTACGAGGGCGCCTCGTCCACTCCGAACCAGCTCCCCGAGATCATCTACCTGGAGGACACCTCGCTCGGTGAGATGGTCGACAAGGGCCAGGTGCTCCCCGCCCAGGCCTGCATGGAGGCCGACGGCTACGACCCCACCCAGATCACCCCGGCGGCGCGCGCCGCCTACGAGGTCGACGGGGTGCTCTACCCGGGCTACATGAACGTGTCCACGCCGGTGCTCTACTACAACAAGGTCCACTTCCAGAAGGCCGGGCTCGATCCGAACAACCCGCCGGAGACCCTCGACGAGATCGAAGCAGCCGCCAAGAAGATCAAGGCGGCGGGCGTGGCCACCAAGCCCCTGTCGTTCCTGGCCAACCAGTGGTTCTTCTCCACCTGGGTGGCCGGCATCGGCCAGGACGTGGTCAACAACAACAACGGGCGGGCCAAGGTGCCCACCAAGGCCACGTTCGACACGCCCGAGGTCCAGGACATCCTCGGCAAGCTCGATTCCATGAACAAGGCCGGGCTGCTCAACCCGTTCCCGGTGACCGACGGCAGCATCGACCACTACCTCGCGCTGGTGACCGAGCAGAGCTCGATGCTGGTGGAGACGTCCACCGCGTCGGGCACCATCGCCCAGGCGCTCGGCGGCGACATCACCGCCGAGGAGGCCGGGATCGACTTCGACGTGGCCGCGATCGACACCACCAAGCTGGTGCCGGGGTCGGGGAAGTACCCGGGCGTCAACGCCCCGGGCAAGGTCTACGCCTCGGGCGGCGCCTTCTACATCCTGAACACCTCCGATCCCGCCCAGCAGGCCGGGGCCTGGAAGTTCCTCGAGTACATGCTCCAGCCCGAGAACGCCAAGACCTGGCACATCACCGGCGGCTACCTGCCGGTGATCAAGTCGGTGGTGGACGATCCCGAGGTGCGCCGGTTCCAGCAGGAGGACCTGGTGGGCCTGCTGCTCAAGCCGGCCGTGGAGCAGCTCGCGGCGGCCGATCCCGATCAGGCCGGCCCGCTGATCGGGCCGTACACCAAGTTCCAGGCCGAGATCCAGGGCGCGATGGAGAGCGTGCTCTTCAGCGGTGCCGATCCCAAGCAGGCGCTGGGCAAGGCGCAGGACAACGTCAACGCCCTCCTGAAGGACTACAACGGCGAGTAGCCCGTCCCCGGGTGCTGCGGGCACGGGGATCGGTCCCCGCCGCCCACCCCAGCGGCCATGATGGGTCCATGCGCGTCGTGGCCGTCACCGGGCTCAAGGGTGGGGTGGGCAAGACCTCCACAGCGGTGAACCTCGCCGCCCTGTCCGCTGCCACGGGCATGCGCACGCTGTTGTGGGACCTCGATCCGCAGGGTGCCGCCACCTTCTGCCTGGACCTCAAGCCCAAGCTGCGCGGCGGTGGCCGGCGCCTGATCGGCGGGGGCCGGGGCGGCCTGGCCGCGGTGGCCCGCACATCGACCATCGAGCACCTCGAGGTGGTCCCGGCCGACTCCAGCGTGCGGGAGATCGACCGGGTGCTCTCGATCACGGCCAAGCCGGCAAAGCCCCTGCGGCGCCTGCTCGCCGGCACCAAGGGCACCGCGGATGTGGTGATACTCGACTGCCCGCCCGGCCTGTCGGCCGTGGTGGAGGCGGTGGCGTCGGTGGCCGATGTGCTGCTGGTGCCGGTGGTGCCCGAACCGCTGCCGTTCCGGGCCCTCGAGCGCTTCACCGACTTCCTCACCGAGACGCGCTCGGCCTCACCCAAGATCGTGGCCCCCTTCATCTCGATGATCGACCGGCGCAAGCCCGTGCACCGCCGCGTGGAGGCCGAGATCCGGGCTCGCGGCGGGTTCCTCGGGGCGGCCGTGCCAGAGTCTTCGGCGGTGGCCCGGATGGGGGAGGAGCAGGTGCCGGTGGTGATCTCCGCGCCGCGGAGCCTGGCCGCCGCGGAGTACCGCAAGCTCTGGGCCGAGGCCACCGAGCGCGCCGGTCTCTGACCGCCCGGTCTCTGACCGCCCGGTCTCTGGGTCCGCCGGCGCCGGCGATCACCCGCCGTCGGTGGCCGGCACCCCGGTGCCCACGAGCGACTCGAGGAGCTCGCTGCCCACCGAGCCGGGCACGGCGTCGAGGATGGCGGGCAGGAGGTCTTCTCCCGGTACCAGGTGCCGGGTGATCCAGCGCGAGAACGAGCCGTCGTCGAACCAGTCGGGCAGGGCGATGGGGCGGCCACCGGGCGGGCGGAGGCCGGGCCCCACCGGTGCGGCGCCGCGCCACAGCCGTCGCATCCGGGCCCACGACGACTCCAGGTCCAGGGCGCGGGTCTCCACCGCCAGCAGCACGCCCGCCAGAGCGGCGCCGGGCGGGGCGAGCGGGTGCAACCGGGCCAGCGCGTCCCAGCGCCGTACCCGGCCGGGCGAGTCGAGCACGAGGTCGGCGATCCGATCGAGCCACGCAGCCTCCACCCAGGTGGACAGGGCCGACTCGGGCGGCGGCGTGGGCCGGCCGAGGGCGCGGGTCACCACGTCGGCCACCCAGCCCGCCGGGGCCTCGTCGATCACCTCGACGGGCTCGTCGGCCCGGGTGAGCACGCTCGTGGCGGTGCCGTCTCGGCCGAACAGCGAGGTGATCCGCACCGGCGAGGCCACCGCATCGGTGAGCACCAGCGGACCGGCGTGCACCCGGGCGCCGGTGCCCGCGCCGGCGGGATCGTCGACCCACGCCTTGCCGCGCGTGACCAGGCCCAGCGCCACCCACTCCTCGGGGGCGAGGAACCCGACCAGCGGATCGGCCGGGTGGTCGACCTCGGTGGGCACCGGCCAGGTGCCGATGGCGACGTCGGCCTCGGCCGGGGCGACGGTGACCAGCAGGGAGCCGGGCCAGCCGGCGGTGCCCTCGTGGAGCACCTCGGCGAGCTGGCGCAGGGACGCGACGGTGGGGGAGTGGGGGGACCGGGACATGGGGGACCTTCGGGAGCAGCGGGCGTTCCGGCGGTCCTGGCCCGGGGGCGAGGGGACTGCGATCCTCGCCGGGCATCATGGCCCAGGGGGGTGACACCCAGGTGGGCGCGCCGCGCCGACCCGGGCGACGGAGGATCAGATGGTGGCGATCGAGGGGTGCAGCACCTTGTCGTGGCGCGCCAGGCGCTCCAGTCGCCGCGCCGCCACCGTGACCACCTCGGCGTCCTCGGGGGCAAGTCGGTCCACCAGGCGCAGGGCTGCGCCGAGTCGGCGCTCGGCGAGCACCCGGGCCAGGCGGGCATCGCTGGCGGCGTGGGCGTGGAGGACCTCGTTGGCGAGGTCGTGGGTGCGATCGGTGGGACCGGCGGCGCCGCCCAGGCCGAGGAGCCGACCGATCGTGCGCAGCGAGGTCCAGGTGGGCGACGGCGACCCCTGGCCGTAGAGCCGGAACGTGTCGAGGTGGGCGTGGCGGCCCCAGGCCCCGCGGTAGGCGCCGGCATGACCGGGGAGGGGCGACCGCTCGAGGGTCAGCCGACGGTCCAGGCACAGCCGGAGGCCGAGGGGTACCCCGAGCAGCCGAGCCCGGTCGGCGATGAACGGGAGGTCGAACGTGGCGCCGTTCCAGGTGGCGATGATGCCGGGCGGGAGCGACGCGAGCCGGCGGTCGAGCGCCGCCAGAAGGGTGGCCTCGTCGCCGGTGAACACCTCGTCGAGCGAGCGACAGGACAAGGCGATGGTGCGCACCCGGGCCACGGCCGGGTCGCACCCGTCGCGGCTCGTGTCGGTCTCGATGTCGAGCCCGTAGATGACCGCTGTGTGCCCCATCCGCCCTCCCGGACGTGTCCTGCCCCTG
>CAZIVZ010000059.1:0-1124 GCA_964542495.1 uncultured Aquihabitans sp. | reverse complement strand
ACGTGCTGGCGGATCTTCGGGTCGTACTTCTTGATCTCGATCCGCTCGCGCGTGTTGGTCTTGTTCTTGCGGGTGACGTAGGTGTACCCCGTGCCCGCGGTGGACTTCAGCTTGATGATCGGACGCTTGTCGCTCTTGGCCATCGTTCGTCTCCCGGAGGTGGCGGAGGCAGCGGGCCGGCCGGGACCGTGCTCGTGCGGACGTGCCATCGTAGGGTCAACCCGCCGGTCGGCCCAACTCGGGCCCCCGGACCTCCCGACCCACTGGATCCACCACCCCCGTGCCCGCCTCCCACCACCGTGACCGAGGGGTGATCCGCCGGCCGCGCCCGCCGCGCCGGTGGTCGCTGGCGCGCGGGCTCGCCGCGCTCGTGGTGGTGGTGGTGCTGGTGCTGGGACCGGCGGCGACGGCATCGGCCCACGCCGAGCTCTCCTCGACCGACCCCACCGACGGTGCTGTGCTCGACGTGTCCCCTTCCCAGATGACCCTGCGGTTCACCGAGGACGTCACGGTGCGGCCCGACGGCGTGCGGGTGCTCGACCGTGACGCCGAGCGGGTCGACGGGGGGATCGCCGAGGCCCAGGGCACGGTGGTGATCGCCCCGATCGACCAGCGTTTGCCGACGGGCGGCTACGTGGTTGCCTGGCGGGTGGTGTCGGCCGACGGCCACCCGATCCGTGGCGCCTTCTCGTTCTCGGTGGGCACCCGGACCGAGGTGGACGACGACGTGGCCGCCCGGGCCTTCGCGGGGAGCGCCGACCGCCGCGACGAGCGGCTGGGGGCAGTACTGCGCGCCGTCGCCTACGTCGCCATCCTGGGTAGCGCCGGCGCCGTGTTGGTGGGCACCGCCTTGCACCGCGAGCACGAGCCCACGCCCGTCGGCCGGTGGGTGACGATCCTGGGAGGGCTCGGCCTGCTGGCGGTCCTGCTCCAGGTGCCGGTGCAGGCGTCGCTCGCGTCGGGACAGGGGCTCGGTGCGATCGCCGAGGAGGGCGTGCTGGGCCTGGCCCTGGCCGATGGGGTGGGCTGGTCGCTGGCCGTCACCGGCCTCGGGCTGCTGGCCCTGCTGGTCACCTCGGGCCTGCCCTTTCGCACGCACCCCCGCCGCCTGGCCCTGGCCGGTG
>CAZIVZ010000058.1:1861-11607 GCA_964542495.1 uncultured Aquihabitans sp. | reverse complement strand
GTCTCCTCCTCGGCGAAGGGGACCTTGCGGGCGATGGCCCGCAGGGCGCGCTCGGCCTGGTGGCGGCCCTCCATGAGGAGGTAGACGAGCGCCGCGGCCGCACCCAGCAGCAGCACGCCGATGACGGCGGCGGTGAGATAGGCCGGGCGGAAGCCGTTGAGCGGGATGGAGATCAGCAGGCCGACCCACAGGATCAGGTTGAGCACCACGGCCGAACCGAGGCCGACGGTGGCCAGGGTGAACCCGGCCGCGGTGGGGGCCACCCCCGCCTCGGTGAACAGCCGGAACCCGAGGGTCCCCCCGGCGGCCGAGCCGCCCGGCACCACGTTGGTGACGGCCTTGGTGGCCAGCTGGATGCGGAAGATGGTCCACAGCCCGAGGCGGGGCTCGGGGGGCAGCGTGACCCGGGTGAGCACGGTGTAGGCGAGCAGCGACGCCACCTGGAGCCCCACGGCCAGCATCAGGAGCACGGGGTTGACGTGCTGGAGCTGCCCGGCGGTCTGCTTCTGGGCAGCCCACTGGGGGATCACCACGTAGAGCAGGATGAACAACATCCCGACGACGATCACGGTGCGCTTGACGGCGCGGCGCGACGGTGAGCTGGGCTTGCGGGTCATGCGGTGCAGGGGGGTGCGGTGGGCGCCTCGATCGGGCCATTCTTCCAAGTGCAGACCCCGCGTTCGGGGTTCTCGCCGCGGCGGCGGGCTCACCCATGGGCACCGAAGCGGTGTCAGCACCCGTGGGTAGGGTGGCCGACGTGGCCGACCACCCCCAACGCTCCTCGCTCCTGGACGGGCTGAACCCCGCCCAGGGGGAGGCGGTCATCCACACCGAGGGGCCCCTGCTGGTGGTGGCCGGGGCCGGCTCGGGCAAGACCCGTGTGCTAACCCACCGCATCGCCCACCTCATCGACGAAGGGGTGTCGCCGTTCGAGATCCTGGCCATCACCTTCACCAACAAGGCCGCAGGGGAGATGAAGGAGCGGGTGGCGGCTCTGGTGGGCCCGGTCGCCGAGAAGATGTGGGTGTCCACGTTCCACTCGGCGTGCGTGCGCATCCTGCGCCGCGACGGGCACCGCCTCGGCTACCCGTCGTCGTTCACCATCTACGACCAGGCCGACGCCCAGCGCCTGGTGGGCTACGTCGTGCGAGACCTCAACCTCGACGCCAAGCGGTTCCCGCCCCGCTCGGTCCACGCCATCATCTCGGCGGCCAAGAACGACGACGTGGGCCCCGAGGAGTACCGGAACCGGGCCGAGGCCATCTTCGAGCGCAAGGTGGGGGACGTGTACGTCGAGTACCAGGCGCGGCTCCACAAGGCCGGCGCCATGGACTTCGACGACCTCCTGCGCAACGCCGTCGAGCTGTTCCGCACCCAGCCCGACGTGCTCGAGCACTACCGGCGCCGGTTCCAGCACGTCTTGGTCGACGAGTACCAGGACACCAACCGGGTGCAGAACGAGCTCGTCCTCCAGCTCGCCGGAGGCCACCACAACATCTGCGTCGTGGGAGACAGCGACCAGTGCCTCCTGCCCGGAACCCTGGTGCGAACGCCGACCGGTCACCGCCCGATCGAGGAGATCCAGGTAGGGGATGAGGTGCTCGGCGCGTGCGGTGGGGCATCGGCTGCCGTCGGCACCGTCACCGAGGTCGCCCCTGGTCGCTACGACGGACGGGTGTACCGGATCTCTGCCGGAGGGCACGAGATCGTGGGCACTCCGCACCACATCGTGCCCGCTCGGATCGTGCTCGATCCCGGCCACCACGTCGTCTACCTGATGGAGCGGGCCGGGCAGGGCTTCCGGATCGGCCGCAGCACCGATCTCGAGTCGGCGACCGCGGATGGCGGCGCGGAGGCGCTTTGGATCCTGGGTACGTACGCCTCCGGCGACGATGCCGAGAAGTGGTTGGATTGGTTCGTCGCCACGTACCAGGAGCGGTTCGACGAGCTGCTCGAGGACCTCGACCTGCTCGTGGACTTCCCGCACCTCGTCCCGCAGAACGGTCGCCGGCGGTCGACGCTCAACCTGACGATGTTCTCCGATGCGCGGAACGCGATCGGCTACCACCGGGTCCAGTGGTCCTCGAACCGGGCGGACGTCGGCGAGCGCCTGATCCGCGCCGGATTCCCGGTCCAGCCGGGGACGAGGCCGGGCACCTACCGGATGGAGGTCCTCCGTGCCTCGTACCGCGACGCTCTCGAGCTCGCCAACGGCCTGGCCTTCGCCGGGGGGCTGGAACTGCGTCGGCGGGCCAGCATCGCCGGCCAGATCTGGGACTTCATGCCGCTGAGCCACCTGCGGCCCGGTATGGCGGTGCTCGAGGTCGCCGACGACGGGTCGACGAACCCGGTGCGGATCGATGCCGTGGAGATCTCGGAGTACTCGGGTCCGGTGCACGACCTCGAGGTCTCGCCGATCCACACCTTCGTCGCCGGCGGACTCGTCACGCGGAACTCGATCTACCGGTTCCGGGGTGCGGACATCCGGAACATCCTCGAGTTCGAGGAGGCCTTCCCCGACGCCACGGTGATCGTGCTGGAGCAGAACTACCGCTCCACCCAGACGATCCTCGACGCCGCCAACGCGGTGATCGCCAACAACGTCGGTCGCAAGCCCAAGGAGCTCTGGACCGACGAGGGCGACGGCCACGCCATCATCCGCTACCACGCCGACGACGAGGGCGACGAGGCCCAGTGGGTGGTGCACGAGATCGCCAAGCTGCACGACTCGGGCCAGCTGCGCTGGGGGGACGTGGCCGTCTTCTACCGCACCAACGCCATGAGCCGCGTCATGGAGGAGCACCTGCTGCGCGGTGGGGTGCCGTACAAGGTCATCGGCGGCACCCGCTTCTACGACCGGCGCGAGGTCAAGGACGCCCTGGCCTACGTGAAGGCGGTGGTGAACCCGGCCGACGAGGTGTCGGTCAAGCGCATCCTCAACCAGCCCAAGCGCGGCATCGGCGACTCCACCGTCGCCCGGCTCGACAACTGGGCGGCGGGCCACGGCTACACGTTCATGGAGGCCCTGCGCCGGGCCGATGACGCCGGGGTCACCGGACGGGCGGTCAAGGGCATCGAGTCGTTCCTCGCCCTGGTCGACGGCCTCGCCGAGGTGGTGGACCAGGGGCCGGGGTCGCTCCTCGAGGCTGTGCTGGACCGAACCGGGTACGTGGCCGAGCTCCAGGAGCAGCACTCGGTGGAGGCCGAAGGTCGGTTGGAGAACCTGGCCGAGCTGATCGGGTCGGCGCGCGAGGTCGAGTCGGTCGACGTCTTCCTCGAGCAGGTCAGCCTGGTGGCCGACGCCGACGCGGTGCCCGACGACGACTCGCAGGTCGTGCTCATGACCCTGCACTCGGCCAAGGGCCTCGAGTTCCCCGCCGTGTTCCTCATCGGTCTCGAGGATGGCGTCTTCCCGCACCTGCGCTCGCTGGGCGAGCCCCACGAGCTGGAGGAGGAGCGCCGCCTCGCCTACGTGGGCATCACCCGGGCTCGCGAACGGCTGTACCTCAGCCACGCGTGGAGCCGCACGATCTTCGGGTCCACGCAGTACAACCCGCCGAGCCGCTTCCTCGACGAGATCCCCCAGCGCCTGGTGGAGGCCATCGAGGGCAACCGACGCTCCTCCCGGTCGGGGTCGTGGGCCGATTCGGCGGGCACCACGTCGTCGGCGTCGTCGTGGGGTGAGCGCCCCAACCGACGCAGCGGGATCTCGTCGGAACGGCGCGCCGCCAACCGGGAGCGCATGGTGGAGCAGGCGGTGGCGGCGGGCCGCGAGGCCACGTCGGTGGCGGGTGCCGCCGGGTCGTTCCGCGTCGGCGATGACGTGGTGCACGCCAAGTGGGGCGACGGCGTGGTGCTCGACCTGCGTGGCAGCGGCGACAAGACCGAGATCACCGTCAACTTCCCGTCGGTGGGCCAGAAGGTGCTGCTGTTGGCCTGGGCGCCCCTGAAGAAGGGCTGAGCGGTCGGCGGCGGCTCGGCCTCAGTTCACCGAGAGCACGTCCACCACGAACACGAGCGTGTCGCCGGGGGCGATGTCGGGTGGGGACCCGGCCGCGCCGTAGCCGTAGTCGGGGCCGAGCACGAGGGTTCGGCGGCCACCGGCTCGCATGCCGGGGATTCCCTCGTCCCAGCCCTTGATCACCTGCTGCTGGCCCAGGGTCACGTCGAACGGAGCCCCTCGCTCCCACGAGCTGTCCACCACCTCGCCGCTGGCTTGCGACTTCAGCACGTAGTGGACCTGCACGGCGGAGTCGTCCTCTACCTCGTCGCCGCAACCGACGATGTCGTCGCTCTTCTCGATGCCGGTGATGCCCTCTTCGGGCACGGTGGGGTCCGGGGCGGTCTTCTCGGCGAGGGCAGCCTCCACCGTGCGGCACTCGGCCTTCGTGCTGGTAGCGGCCTCGTCGGAGCTGGCGCTCTCGGATCCGCAACCCGTGGCGGCGACGGCGAGGACGGCGAGGGCGATCAGGGTTCGGGGGAGGGTGCGCATCGGGATCCTTCGTGAGCTCGGCGTGGCAACCTACCGGGGCCGTAGGGTGGCGGTCGATGTGGCTCGTGGACCGGATCGAACTGGCGCTCGGCCACCAGCTCACCCTCGGGGTGCTCGCCGAGCGGCTCGCCGGCCTCTACGGCGACCGCCAGATGGTGACCGAGCTCGACGATGACGGCTCCACCGGGCTGGCGCTCACCTTCGCCGAGGCGGCCGAGCTGGTGGACCGGTGGGCAGCGGGCGTGGCGGCGCGCAGCGAGCCCGGCGACGCCGTCGTGGTGGCCACCCCCAACGGCTACGAGCAGTTCCTCCTGACCCTGGCGGTGTCGCGTGCCGGGCGGCTCCCGGCGCCGGTCAACAGCCACATGGCCGCAGCCGAGATCGCTCACGTCGTGGCCGACTCCGGAGCGGCCCTCGTGGTGCACTCGGGGGCAGACGTCGACGACGGCGACCACCACGGCCCGGCGGTCGCCGCCGACCCCCGGGCGGTGGCCGCGCTCTTCTACACGTCGGGCACCACCGGGAGCCCCAAGGGTGCCCAGCTCACCCACCGCGGGTTGATGGGGGGCATGTCCACCGGGGCGCTGCTGCCCACGCCGCTGCACCGAGCCGAGCTGGTTGCGGCCCTTCCCGTGGCGCACATCTTCGGGTTCGCCCTCGTGGTCGGTGCCGCCTGCGCCGGGGTGCCGGTGTGCTTCTTGCCCCAGTTCCACCCGGTGCGGGTGCTCGACGCCATCGAATCCCGCCGGGCCACGGCGTTCGCCGGCGTGCCGGCGATGTACCGGATGCTGCTGGCGGCGGGCGCCCCCGACCGCGACCTGACGTCGGTGCGTCTGTGGATCTCGGGCGCCGACGCCATGCCTGCCGAGCTCGCCCGGCAGTTCAAGGCCTTCGGGGCCAGCGCCCGCCTGCCGTTCGTCGGGACGGTGGGGGAGGCGGCCTTCGCCGAGGGCTACGGCATGGTCGAGACGTCAGGTGGTGTGGCCGTGCGGGTCTCGCCTCCGCTGCTGTCGGCCAGCCTCGGCGGCTCGGTGGGCATCCCGTTGCCGGGCAACCACTTCAAGGTGGTGGGCGAGGACGGCCACGAGGTGTCGGTGGGCGGTGTCGGTGAGCTGCTGCTGTCCGGGCCCGGGGTCCTGAAGGGGTACCACGGGGCGCCGGAGGCCACCGCCGCGGCGCTCACCGCCGACGGGTGGCTGCGCACCGGCGACCTCGTGCGGCGGGGCCCGCTCGGGGTGGTCAACTTCGAGGGCCGGATGAAGGACGTGATCAAGCGGGGCGGCTACTCGGTGTACACGGTGGAGGTGGAGCACGCCGTCGAGGAGCACCCCGACGTGCTCGAGGCGGTGGTGGTGCCGATGCCCGACGAGCGCGATGGCGAGGTGCCGGTGGCGGCGGTCCGCCTGCGGGCGGGCACGACGCTCGAATCGTCGGGGCTGGTGGGGTGGGTCGGCGAGCGGCTCTCCTCCTACAAGGTGCCCGTGCGGTTCGTGGCGGTCGACGACCTGCCCCGGACCGGCACCCACAAGGTGCAGCGGCGCGAGGTCCTGGCCCTGTTCGGCGACGTCGGCGAGGAATCTGCGTAGGTTCGCCGCGGCCTACGGCGCGAGGACGGCCTTGCCGCGCAGACGCCGGTCGAGCAGGTGGCGCAGGACGGCGCCGGCATCGTCGAGCGGGCGGATGGTGGGCGACGGTGGGCGGAGCCGGCCGGCGGCCACGGCCACCAGCACCTCGTCGAGCAGGTCGGCCTGCGCGGGGCCGTCGCGCATCGCCCACGCTCCCCAGTCGACGCCGAGCACCGAGCGGTTGTTGAGCAGCACCTGGTTGGTGGGCAGCCGGGGGATGTCGCCGGCGGCGAACCCGATCACGGCCAGACGACCGAACGGCCCGAGGGCACGCAGGGCGGCCTCGGTGTGGCGACCGCCCACGGGGTCGATCACCACGTCGACCCCACCTCGGGCCAGCTCGCGCGCCCGCGCCTTCAGATCCTCGTCCTCGTAGGCGATGGTGGCCGTCGCGCCCATCGCCTCGGCGTCGGCGAGCTTCTCGAGCGATGATGCGGCGGCGATCACCGTGGCCCCCAGGGCCCGGGCCACGTCGACGGCGGCCAGGCCGACACCGCCACCAGCGCCCAGCACGAGCACCGACTCGCCCGGGGCCACGCGCATCCGGCGCGTGAGGGTGAACCACGCCGTGCAGTAGCTCTGGACGAGCGCGGCGGCCACGGCGTCGTCGAGTCCGTCGGGCACGGGGGTGAGCGCGTCGGCGGGGACCACCACGTGGGAGGCCCAGGCGCCCAGCCCCATCGACGACAGCACCCGGTCGCCCACCGCCACCGCGGTCACCCCCTCGCCGATCGCCACCACCCGCCCGGCCAGCTCGCTGCCCGGGGTGAACGGCGGCGGGACCTTGATCTGGTAGGTGCCGGCCACGAACAGGGCGTCGACGAAGTTGACCCCTGCGGCGGCGACCGCCACCACCGCCTGGCCCGGTCCGGCCGCGGGGTCGGGCCCGTCCTCCACCACGAGCTCCTCGGGCGGCCCCCACCGGCGGCACACGATGCGTCGCACGGTCAGCCGGCCGGTTCGGTGGTGGCGGCGGTGGCGGCGCGGGCGTCGGCGTTGAGGTCGACCTCGAGGCGGCCGTTGCGCACGGTCACCTCGAACTGGGGCAGCCCCTGGCCGTCGGCCGGAGCGGTGAGCGAGCGGTCGCAGCGCGCTCGGAACTGCTCCTCGTCGGCCTGCCACTCCCACGTGCAGTCACGGGCCTTGTCGACGGGGGCGGCGAGGAACGCGTACCAGCCCTCGTCGTCGTCGGACCCCAGGTGCTGGAGGATGATGTCCCGGTCACGCCGGCCCGACACGTCGCCGTAGAAGATGGGCCCGTCGCGCTCGATGTTGGCGGCCAACCGGTCGGTGCGCCCGCCTTGGAACGTCTGGTCGCCGAGCGGCAGATCGGGGCTGTTCTTGCCCTTCAGGGCCAAGGTGGTGAGCCCCAGCGCGATCACGAGCACGATGATGCCCACCAGCGCCACCAGCGCGGCCCTGCCGACGTGGTTGTTGGACGGGGCGACCGGGCTCATCGGCCACCGCCGCGGCCCGGACGTGGATGAGGGGCGACCACAGGCACCTGCCTAGTATCCCTGCCGTCGTGTGCCGCCATCGAGTCGGGCGGCCACGGGCTACGGCGGAACCGCCAGCACCGACGTCCCAGGAGTCCGAGTGGACCTTCTCGAGTACCAAGGCAAGCAGTTCTTCGCGAGCTTCGACATCCCGGTCTCGCCGGGCGAAGCCGTCACCACGGTGGACGAGGCGGTGGCTGCGGCCGACCGCATCGGCTACCCCGTGGTGGTCAAGGCCCAGGTCCACGTCGGTGGGCGCGGCAAGGCCGGTGGCGTGAAGCTGGCCAACGACGCCGCGGAGGCACGCGAGCACGCCGGCAACATCCTCGGGCTCGACATCAAGGGCCACGTGGTCAAGATCGTCTGGATCGAGAAGGCCTCGGACATCGCCGAGGAGTACTACGCGAGCTTCACCCTGGACCGGGCGGCCAAGAAGCACCTCGGGATGCTCTCGGCGCAGGGCGGCGTGGAGATCGAGGCCGTGGCCGAGACCGACCCCGACGCCATCGCCAAGATCTGGATCGACCCGGTGGAGGGCCTGTCGGAGACCGACGCTCGGGCCTGGGTCAGCGCCGCCAACCTCAACCCGGCGGCCAACGACGGCACCGTCGACATCCTCCTCAAGCTCTACCGGGCCTACGTCGAGGGCGACGCCGACCTCTGCGAGATCAACCCGCTCATCTTGAAGCCCACCGGCGAGGTGCACGCCCTCGACGCCAAGGTCACCCTCGACGGCAACGCCGAGTTCCGCCACGAGGGGTGGGACGTCTACGACGCCACGCAGGTGCGCGACGAGCGCGAGCAGGCCGCCCACGACAAGGGGCTGCAGTACGTCGGCCTCGAGGGCTCCGTCGGCGTGATCGCCAACGGCGCCGGGCTGGCCATGTCCACCGTCGACATCGTCAACCAGGTGGGCGGCAAGCCGGCCAACTTCCTCGACATCGGCGGCGGCGCCAACGCCGAGGTCATGGCCGGCGCGCTGGAGGTCATCAACAACGACCCCAACGTCAAGGCGATCTTCATCAACATCTTCGGCGGCATCACCAAGGGCGACGAGGTGGCCAACGGCATCGTGACCGCCCTCGGGCGCGTCAAGATCGACGCTCCCATCGTCATCCGCATCGACGGCACCAATGCCGAGCAGGGCCGGGCGATCCTGGCCGAGCACGAGTCGGACAAGCTCCAGTCCAAGCCCACGATGATCGAAGCGGCTCGTGCCGCTGTCGAGCTGGCCAAGTAGGAAGAGGGACCACCCATGGCGATCTTCGTCGACGAGAACACCAAGGTCCTCTACCAGGGCCTCACCGGTTCGCAGGGCCGCTTCTACGGTCTGCGCAACCGCGACTACGGCACCCAGGTGGTGGCCGGGGTCAACCCCAAGAAGGCCGGCACCGACGTGGACGGCATCCCCGTCTACGCGTCGGTGGCCGAGGCCAAGGCGGCCACGGGCGCCACGGTGTCGTGCGTGTTCATCCCCGCCCCCGGCGTGAAGAGCGCCGTGCTCGAGGCCGCCGAGGCGGGCATGGAGCTGGTGGTCGTGATCACCGAGGGCGTCCCGGCCCAGGACGAGGCGTACTTCTACAACAAGGTCAAGCGCGACTTCCCCGGCACCCGCATCCTCGGGCCCAACTGCCCCGGCATCATCAGCCCCGGCAAGGCCAACATCGGCATCACCGCCGGCGAGATCGCCAAGCCCGGTGGTCCGGTCGGGATCGTGAGCCGCTCGGGCACGCTCACCTACCAGGCCCTCTACGAGCTCAAGCTCCAGAACATCGGCGTCACCACCTGCGTGGGCATCGGTGGCGACCCGGTGCCGGGAACGTCGTTCATCGACTGCCTCGAGGCGTTCGAAGCCGACCCCGAGACCAAGGCCGTGATGTTGATCGGCGAGATCGGCGGGTCGGCCGAGGAAGAGGCCGCCGAGTTCATCCGCACCAAGATGACCAAGCCGGTCAGCGCCTACATCGCCGGCGTGACCGCGCCTCCCGGCAAGAAGATGGGCCACGCCGGCGCCATCGTGTCGGGTGGCAAGGGGACCGCGGCCGCCAAGATGGAGGCCCTCACCGCCGCCGGGGTGAAGGTGGGCAACAACCCCACCGAGGCCGGCGAGCTCATGGTGGAGATCGTCAAGGG
>CAZIVZ010000058.1:0-1761 GCA_964542495.1 uncultured Aquihabitans sp. | reverse complement strand
AGGTGGGCAACAACCCCACCGAGGCCGGCGAGCTCATGGTGGAGATCGTCAAGGGGCTCTAGTAGGTCAGAACGGTGTGGGCGGCGTGGACCCGGTGCCGGTGCCGGGCGCGCCGCCCCCCTTGGTGGGCAGCTCGCCGCCCTCCTCCTTGAACTTGAGGAACGAGCCGAAGGCCAGGCCGATCGCTGCCAGCGTGGCCAGGAACAGGCCGAACGCGCGGTCGAGAAGGACCGTGCCCTCGTCGTCGGCTCCGATGAGCAGCCGCAGGATGACGAGGATCGCGGCCAGCGCGCCGGCACCGAGGACCACCAGCGGCCAGCCCACCGGGAGCTCGGGGAGCTTCACGCCGTCGACGAGCTTGGTGACCACCACGTAGCCCACCAGGGCCACACCGAGGAGCGTCGGGATGATCCCGGTGAAGAAGTAGTCCCAGCCCGATTGCGTCGCGGTCTGACCGAAGAGCTCCAGCTTGAACCACGGGAGGAACGAGAAGACGAACAGGGCGATGCCGGAGCCGCCGATGACCTTGTCACCGTTGGACAGCTTGCTGAGGTCCATGGGACCCGCCTCCTGATGGTGGGGGATGGGCAGGGTTGCCCTGGTCAACGTACCCCAGCCCTGCGGGGTGGCCCGGGGACCCGGCGCCGTGGCGGAAAGGCGTCCGATGGGTGGCTGGTAGCGTCCCGACAGTGCGTGTCGCAGTGCTGGTGTCCGGGGCGGGGACAATCCTCGATGCCATCACCGACGCCGGGATCGACGTGGCCCTCGTGGTGGCCGACCGGCCGTGCCGGGGCCTCGATCGGGCCGCAGCCGCAGGGGTGGCCACGGAGCTGGTGGCCCGCGACCGCTTCGACGGGGCCTTCGACCGAGACGAGTACTCGGCGCGTCTCGCCGATGTCTTGTCCGGCCATCGGATCGACCTCGTCGTCATGGCCGGGTTCGGCACGATCCTCAGCCAGCCGATGCACGACGCCTTCGGCGGGCGCATCTTGAACACCCACCCGGCGCTGTTGCCCGCGTTCAAGGGCTGGCACGCGGTGCGCGACGCCCTGGCCTACGGCGTCAAGGTCACGGGGTGCACCGTGCACGTCGCCGGGCTCGATGTCGACACGGGCCCGATCCTCGCCCAGGAGGCGGTGTCGGTGCTGCCCGACGACACCGAGTCGACGCTCCACGAACGGATCAAGGCGGTCGAGCGGCGCCTGTACCCCGACACCATCCGCTCCATCCTCGAAGGGAACCGCCTGCTGTGAGGGCACTGCTGTCCGTGTACGACAAGACCGGGATCGTCGAGCTGGCCCAGGGCCTGAGCGACCTCGGCTGGGACCTGGTGTCGAGCGGTGGCACCGCCACCGCGCTGCGCGAGGCGGGGATGACGGTGGCCGACACCGCGGACATCACCGGCTTCCCGGCGATCCTCGGCCATCGGGTGGTCACCCTCCACCCGAAGATCCACGGCGGGATCCTGGCCGACCGCGCCAACCCGGACCATCGGGCCGACATGGAGCAGTACGGGATAGAGGGCATCGATCTGGTGGTGGGCAACCTCTACCCGTTCGGGTCCGATCCCGAGGCGTTCGAGCACGGCGGGGGCGGTGCCGAGGACGTCATCGACATCGGCGGCCCGGCCATGGTGCGCGCCGCCGCCAAGAACCACGCTCAGGTCGGGGTGGTCGTCGATCCGGCGGACTACGCGGCGGTGCTCGACGAGCTGCGCGCCGAGGGAACGCTGTCCCACGCCACCCGGCGTCGGCTGGCGCG
>CAZIVZ010000057.1:0-11710 GCA_964542495.1 uncultured Aquihabitans sp. | reverse complement strand
GCCTACGACGACCTGCCGGTCGACGTGGCCGATCGGGTGGGGGAGGAAGGCCAGGGCTTCCGCTACCTGCTCGACGGGCTGAACCCCGAGCGCATCCTGATCGCCGCCGAGGCGCTCGGCACGGGCCGGGCCGCCCTGCGTCGGGCGGTGGCCTACGCCGGCGAGCGCGTGGTGTTCGACCGCCCGATCGGCCAGAACCAGGGCATCGCCTTCCCGCTCGCCCGCAACCACATGGAGCTGCGGGCTGCCGAGCTCGCCGTGCGCGAAGCCGCCTGGCGCTACGACCGGGGCCTGCCCTGCGGCGAGGCCGCCAACACCGCCAAGTTCCTCGCCGCCGAGGCGGGCTACCGCTCTGCCGACCAGGCCGTCCAGACCCTCGGGGGCATGGGCTACGCCAGCGAGTACCACGTGGAGCGCTACTGGCGCGAGGCCCGGCTCATGCGGCTCGCCCCGGTCAGCCAGGAGCTGGTCCAGGCCTACGTGGCCACTCACGTCCTCGGTCTGCCCCGCTCGTACTGATGGCCGAGCCCGGCTTGCCACGCGACCCCCGCCCGGCCACCGTGGTGGTGGACGACGAGCCCACCGAGGCCGACCTGGCGACCGTGGCCGCCCTGTTGGACCGTACGCCGCAGGGCTCCTTCCGGATCGTCGTGCGCCACGAGGCCGACGGCTCGCCCGTGGTCATCCGCAACCACCCGCTGCTGGCCGACGGCACCCCCATGCCCACCCGGTACTGGCTGCTGGGCGAGCCCGAGCGCACCATGGTGAGCCGGCTCGAGAGCCGTGGCGGGGTCCACCGCGTGGAGGACGAGGTCGGCCTCGACGCCATCGCCGCCGCCCACGCCCGCTACGCCGCCGAGCGCGACCACGAGCTGCCACCGGACTGGACCGGTCCCCGGCCCAGTGCCGGCGTGGGTGGCACGCGCCGAGGCGTCAAGTGCCTTCACGCCCACTACGCCTGGTGGCTCGCCGGCGGCGACGACCCGGTGGGCGAGTGGGTGGCCCGCCACCTCGACGCCGGCGGCGGCGACCGCCTCCTTCCTGAGTCCTGAGCCACCGCGGCGGGCGGTGCTTCGTCGCTCCATCCGCGCAGGTGCGCGTGCTCGGTGCTGTCCCGGAGCTTCGAGCACGCACACCTGAGCTCGGGTGGCGGGCGTCATCGGCTCGTCCATCCTGTGTTCTCGACGACATGCGGACCTCTCTCGGTACAGCCCGATGCCTCGTACTGGTCGCGGCCCTCATCGCCCCGCTGGCGGAGGCGAGCCCGGCCGGCGCCGCCGGCACCCCTTCGTGGGCGGAGGCCCAGGCGGTCTCGGCGGACTTCCTGGGGTTCTCCTCGCCGCAGTCGGTGGCCAGGAACGACGGGACCCAGGCCACGCAGGAGGCCTCGTTCGAGAACCAGAACCCGACCATCCCCGCCTCGTACTACATCAGCGCCGTCGGAGGGGTCGTCGCCCAGCGGGCGAGGGCGGGGGGCGACGGGTCGTCGGCGGCCTGCGCCGGAACGCTGGCCAACGGGTCGACCATGGTCCTCGCGGCCGACGGCTCGTGCGACGCCGGCCCGGACGGGCCCGGGGCCGTGATCACCCTCCCCGGGGCGGTGATCTCGGGCGGCACCGTGGTGGCGGCGTGCTCGTCAGACGGTGCCGGTGACCTGGCCGGCGCCGCCACCCTGCGCAGCGTGACCGTGACCGGGCCGAACGGGGAGGACCCGGTGGTCCTGCCCGAGTCCCCGGCACCCGACACCGTGGTGCGAGCCCACGGCTACACCTTCACGCTCAACCAGCAGCGGATCTCCGCCGACGGACGCATCGAGGTGACCGCCATGCGAACCGTCAACGACGCCTGGAACATCGGCGGGTCCACCGGCGTGGTGTCGTGCGGGCTGGGCGTCGTGATCGTGGGCACCCCCGTCTTCCCCATCGGTGGGGCTCCCATGCTGGTTGGCCTGGGCGTGATCGGCGCCGCCGCGGTCCGGCACCGTGCGGGGCGGCGGCAGCGGCGGACCGCAGCGACCATCTGACCGGTGCCGTCCGGTTTGACCAGTCGGATTCCGACGGCCACCGGCGATGTGACGATGTGGTCCTGATCTCGTCACCTGGCCCCCCGGTCGAGGTTCTCCCTGCCGAGCCCTGGCATCCGCCGGGCCGCTACCCATGCCGCCGGAGCCCCCGGCCCACCAGGAGACCCACACCATGTTCACCCTCCGCAGTCCCCGTGCCCGCCGGTTGCTGGTCGGCGCCTTCGCCGTGCCGGTGGCCATCGCGGTCACGGCCACGGCGGCCAGTGCCGACACCTCCACGGCCAGCGCCAGCGCCGTGAACCTGTCGCTGCTCGGCACCCCGATCCCGGCGCCGGCCACCGCGTCGAACGACGGCTCCCAGCCCACCCAGACCGCGGGCTTCCCGCTCGGCGGGATCGCACTGCTGCCGTCCAACCCGATCGTTTCGGCCGGTGCCCTCGGCCAGCTGGCCGTGGCCAACCCCGACGGCTCGTCGGCCGCCTGCGCCGGGCTCATCTCCCCGTCGTCGGCCCTCGCCATCGCGCCCAACGGCACCTGTGATGCCGGCAACAACACCACCGGCATCACGCTCAACCTGGGCGTGGTCGCGCTCAAAGCCGGCGCCCTGAGCGCCCAGTGCACCGCCGACTCCGACGGCAACGTGCAGGGCAGCGCCCAGCTGGCCAGCGCCAAGATCGTGACGCCGGGCATCCCGCCGCTGATCCCGGACATCACCATCGTCAACCTGCCGATCAACCCGGCCCCGAACACGGGCATCGTCACCGGCGTGTTGAACCTCGTGCTCAACAAGCAGACGATCAACCCCGACGGGTCGATCACCGTGACCGCCCTCGAGATCACGGGCATCGGCACGGGCATCGAGATCGGCAAGGTCACCTGCGGGCCGAACGTGGCCGTCGTCGACGGTCCGCTCGTGCCCGGCCTGCCTGCCGAGGGCACGGCCATCGCCGCCGGCGTCGTGGCGATCGCCGCCGGAGCTGCGGGCGCTCGTCGCCTCCGCAACCGGCAGCCCGTGGCCGCCTGACCCGCACCGGGTAACGGCAACCCAGCAGTACCCCGGAGCCGCCGGCTGGTCATGGACCGGCCGGCGGCTCCTTCGCGTCCCGGCGTCGGTCGGCTCAGGACCGCGGGTGCCGAGCGCCCACCCGGGTGGCCAGGACCACCGAGGAGCTGGCGTGCAGCACGCCCTCGACGCTGCGCACGGTGGCCAGGACCTGATCGAGGTTCGCAGCCCCGGTGGCCCGCACGTCGAGCACGAGGTCGGCCTCGCCGGAGATGCTGCACACCTCGGTCACCTCCGGGATCCGGGCCAGGGCCTCGCCGACATCGGTGAGGCGCCGGTGCTCGGCCGTCACCGTCACCAGGGCGCGGAGCCCGGTGCCGGCGGGATGGGTGGGCCCCTGGCGGATGGTGTAGCCGGCGATCACGCCCTCGGCCTCCAGGCGGGCCAGCCGGACCTGCACGGTGGATCGGCCCAGCTTCAGGCGCTGGGCCAGGCCCGTGAGCGGCATGCGGCCGTCGCCGGTGATCAGCTCCAAGATGGCCTCGTCGATGCCGTCGAGCGTGGGGCTTCCGCATCGGCGGGGGCGGGGGCGGGGCGGGCCGGGCTCGCCGGCTCGGCGGGGGGGAGCATCGAAGTCGTCCATGAGGGGTCCTGGGTTGGAGGTGCCGAAGCGCGGTCGGGGAGGGTGAGTACGGGGGACCGGGTTCCATGACGTCGACGCGACGGGGCCCGGTGGGCGAGGATCGGCAGATGAGCGAACGCGTGGCCTCGATCGACATCGGCACCAACTCCACCCGGCTCCTCGTGGCCGAGCCCGGCGACGTGCCCGGCACGCTGCGCACCGTCGAGCGGCTCATGACGATCACCCGTCTCGGCCAGGACGTGGACCGCACCAGGGTGCTCGCCGACGAGGCGGTGGACCGCACCGTGGCCGCGCTCCAGCAGTACCGCGAGGTCATGGACCGACTGGGAGTGGCACCGGGCCGGGTGCGGATGAGCACCACGTCGGCCAGCCGTGACGCCGCCAACCGCGACGCGTTCTTCGCCCGGGCCGAAGCGGCCGTGGGAGCGGTGCCGGAGCTGTTGTCGGGTGACGACGAGGCGCTCCTGTCGTTCCGGGGCGCCACCTCGGACCTGGACCCGGACCTCGGACCGTTCCTGGTGTTCGACCTGGGCGGCGGGTCCACCGAGTTCGTGCTCGGCACCGGAGGCACCGACGCCGCGGTCGACGGGGCCATGTCGCTCGACGTGGGCTGCGTGCGCCTCACCGAGCGGTTCCTCCAGAGCGACCCCCCGGCGGCCGAGGACCTCAGCGCCGCGATCAGCTACGTGGACACGTGGCTCGACGACGTCGTGCGCGACCTGCCAGGCGCGGGAGAAGCCGAGACGGTGGTGGGGCTGGCCGGCACGGTGAGCACCGTCGCCGCCGTCGAGCTCGGGCTGGTCACCTACGACCGTGATGCCGTCCACCACTTCGTGCTGACGAAGGAGGCGGCTGAGGACGTGTTCCGCACGCTTGCCACCGAAGCGCTGGCCGATCGCGTCCACAACCCCGGGCTGGAGCGGGCCCGTGCCGACGTGATCGTGGGCGGGTGCTGTGTCCTGGTGGCGATCTACCGCCGGCTCGGCCTGGAGCAGATCCTGGTGAGCGAGGCCGACATCCTCGACGGCCTCGCCCTCTCGCTCCTCGCCTGAGCCGCGGCGGCTCACCGGCGCGCACGAGGGGGCGCGTACAGTGCGTGCCCGATGAGCGAGCCGATCTGGGTACCCGATCCGAGCGCGGTGGGGGCCACCAACGTGGGCCGGTTCCTGGCCGCCCACCGGATCGACACGTTCGACGAGCTGCTCGCCCGCTCCATCGACGACCCCGCCTGGTTCTGGGGTGAGGTGGCCGAGTTCCTGGGCATCCCCTTCTCCACGCCCTACGACCAGGTGCTCGACATCAGCGACGGCATCGCCTGGGCACGCTGGTTCACCGGCGGGCAGACCAACCTGGCGGCGGCCTGCGTCGACCGGTGGGCCCTGGCCACCCCCGACGCCGAAGCGGTCCGGTGGGAGGGCGAGGACGGCGAGGTGCGGGTGCTCACCTACGCCGAGCTGGCCCGCCACGTCGACGGCCTGGCCGCGCTGCTGGTGGAGCGGGGCATCGGGAAGGGCGATGCCGTCGGCATCTTCCTGCCCATGCTGGTGGAGACGGTGGTGGCGGCCATGGCCGTGGCCAAGGTCGGTGCCATCTTCCTGCCCGTGTTCTCGGGCTACGGGTCTGACGCCATCGCCGTGCGCCTCGAGGACGCCGGCGCCAAGGCGCTCCTGTGCGCCGACGGCTTCTGGCGGCGGGCCAAGGCCGTACCGATGCTGGCCACCGCCAAGGAAGCCGTGGCCGGGGTGCCCTCGGTGGAAACCCTGGTGGTGGTGCCTCGCCTCGGCCCGGTGGCACCTCACGACGAGGGGGCGTGCCGGGTGCTGCCCTGGCCGGCGCCGACCGACGACGTGGTGGCCACGGTGCCCGTCGACAGCGAGCACCCGTTGTTCATCGCCTACACCTCGGGCACCACGGGGCGCCCCAAGGGAGCCGTGCACGTACACGGCGGCTTCACGGTGAAGATCGCCGAGGAGGTGGCGTTCCAGTTCGACTGCCGGCCGGGGGACCGGCTCTTCTGGTTCGCCGACTTCGGCTGGATCATGGGGCCGTGGGAGGTGGTGGGCACCCTCGCCAACGGGGCCACGCTGTGCCTGTACGAGGGCGCGCCCGACTTCCCCGACGTCGACCGCCTGTGGGCGTACCTCGCTCGGCACCGGGTGACCATCCTCGGCATCAGCCCCACGCTGGTGCGGTCGATGATGAGCCACGGCGACGAGCCGGTCCGGCGCCACGACCTGTCGGCCCTGCGGATCCTCGGATCCACCGGGGAGCCCTGGAACGAGGCGCCCTACCGCTGGTTCGCCGAGGTGGTCGGCGGGGGCCGGTGCCCGGTGATCAACATCTCCGGCGGCACCGAGGTGGGCGCCTGCTTCTTGTCGCCCCATCCCGTGCTGCCCGTCGGGGCCATGTCGCTCGGAGGCCCGGCGCTGGGCATGGCGGTCGACGTCTTCGACGACCACGGGCGTCCGGTGCGCGGCGAGGTGGGCGAGCTGGTCTGCACCAAGCCGTGGCCGGGCATGACGCGCGGGCTCTGGAAGGCGCCGGAGCGCTACCTCGAGACCTACTGGGACCGCTGGCCCGACGTGTGGGTGCACGGAGACTGGGCACTCATCGAGGACGGCCAGTGGTACCTGAGGGGGCGCAGCGACGACACCATCAAGGTGGCGGGCAAGCGGCTCGGGCCCGCCGAGGTGGAGTCGGCCCTGGTGACGCACCCGGCGGTGGCGGAGGCCGCCGCCATCGGGGTCCCCCACCCCGTGAAGGGCGAGGCCCTGTGGTGCTACGTGGTGCTCGCGCCCGGCGCGGCGGTGAGCGAGGAGCTGCGGGGGGAGCTGGTGGTCACCGTCGCCGACGCCCTCGGGAAGTCGTTCAAGCCCAGCGAGGTCCGCTTCGTCGACGCCCTGCCCAAGACCCGGTCGGCCAAGGTGGTGCGCCGGGCCATCCGCGCCATGGCCACGGGTGCCGACCCGGGCGACCTCTCGTCGCTCGAGGACCCTGCCACGGTCGACGCCCTGCGAGGTGCCCGGTGAGGAACCGCGACCGGTCGGCCGCGCCCGCCGAGGGCTCCAGCGCCCTGTTCGGCCAACGGGTCATGCTCCGGCCCATCGTGCTCGCCGACTTCGCGGCATGGCGCGAGGTCCGGCACCGCTGCGGGGAGTGGCTCACGCAGTGGGAGCCCCAGCGCCTGCCGCACCAGCCCGACATCACCGAGGACCGCGACGCGTTCGCCATCCGGTGCAGCGCCCGCCAGCGCGAGCGCCAGCTCGGCACCGGGTTCGGGTTCGGGATCTTCGTCGACGGCACCTTCTGCGGCGAGATCAACCTGTCGTCGATCCAGCGAGGCCCGTTCCAGAACGCCTACGTCGGGTACTGGATCGACGAGCGGTGGGCCGGCCGTGGGCTGATGCCCGAAGCGGTCGTGGTGCTGGCTCGCTTCGCCTTCGAGGAGCAGGCCCTGCACCGCATCCAGATCTCGATCATCCCCCGCAACCGCTCCAGCCGCCGGGTGGTGGAGAAGCTGGGGCTGCGCAACGAGGGGGTCGCGCTGCGGTACCTCGAGATCAACGGGGTCTGGGAGGACCACGTCCGCTACGCCCTCACCGCGGAGGAGTGGGATGCCCGCCGAGACGAGCTCGGCGCCGCCTGGCTGACACCTCGCACCTAGCGGGACGATCCGATGGCCTGCGAGCGGTGAAGCGGATGGGGCGAGCGTTCTGGCGGTGGCCGGCCGGGGCCAAGGTCGTGGTCGTGGTGCTGCTGGTCGTATCGGTCGGCGTCGTGAGCCAGCGGAGCCCCGTCGGCCCGCCAGCGGCGCATCGAACGCGCGGCGGCCACGGGATCACCGCCGCCGCCGCCACCACCACCACCACCACCACCACCACCACCACCTCGGCTGCCGCCAGTACCACCACCGCGGCGGCATCGGTGGCGACGTCCGCTCCGGATCCGGTCGGGGCGGAGGTCGATCAGCTCGCGGTGGTGGTCCCGAGCGAGAGCATCCCGCCGTATCGACGTGCCCGGTTCGGCGACGGGTGGGAGTACGACCCTTCGACGGGGTGCAACACCCGGGAGCGGGTGCTCATCCAGGAGTCGCTCGATCCGCCGGCGATCGCGGCGCGCTGCCATCCGATCCGGGGACGGTGGGTGTCCCTCTACGACGGAGCGACGGTCACCGATCCGGCGGAGCTGCAGATCGATCACCTCGTCGCGCTGTCCAACGCCTGGCAGTCGGGTGCCTACGCGTGGACGGATGACCGACGTGTGGCCTTCGCCAACGACCTCACCGATCCGGCGACCCTCATCGCCGTCACCGGGACGACCAACGCCTCCAAGTCGGACTCGAGCCCAGACCGGTGGATGCCGCCACGGCGGGAGAGCTGGTGTGCCTATGCCGCGAGCTGGGTTCACCTGAAGCGGCGGTGGAGCCTCACCGTGACCCCTTCGGAGAAGGCGGCGCTCGTCCGGATCCTGGAGGGCTGCGCCTAGCTCAGGTCGCCACGCCGTCGGCGGCCCCTCCGGCCACGGGGACCGTCACGGTGAAGGCGGCGCCTCCGTCGATGCGGTTCGTGGCGGTGGCGGTCCCACCGTGCTCCTCGGCGATGCCGGCCACGATGGCCAGGCCCAGGCCGCTGCCGGTGCCCACCCGGGCGGCGTCGGCCTGCCAGAAGCGGTCGAACGCGTGGGTGAGCGTGGCCTCGTCGAGCCCGCCGCCGTGGTCGCGCACGGTGACCGAGGCCTGGTCGCCCTCGATCCGCGTCGAGACCTCGATCGGGGTGCCCGCCGGCGTGTGCTTGACGGCGTTGGTCACCAGGTTGGCGATGGCCTGGCGCAGGTGGTCGGCGTCGCCGAGCACCACCACCGGCGCCGGGGCTTCGAGGGTCACGTTCCGGTCCGGGGCCTGGGCCACCGCGTCGCTGCACGCGTCGGCGGCCAGCACCGACAGGTCGACCGGTTCGGAGGCATGGGGGCGGGTCTCGTCGAGCCGGGCCAGCAGGAGCAGGTCCTCCACCAGCACCTTCATCCGGCCGGACTCCTGCTCGATGCGTCGGAGGATCACCGGGAGGTCGACGGGGCGCTCGTCGGAGTGCAGGCGGAACAGCTCGGCGAAGCCCTGGATCGAGGTGAGGGGCGTGCGCAGCTCGTGCGACGCGTCGGAGAGGAACTGGCGCAGGCGTCGTTCGGTGGCCTCGCGCTCGCGAAAGGACCCCTCGATGCCGTCGAGCATGGTGTTGAGGGCCAGGCCGAGCTGGCCCACCTCGGTCCGGTCGTCGGCCGGGCTCACCCGCTCGGTGAGGTCGCCGGTGGTGATGGTGGAGGCCGAGGCCGCCATCTGCTCGAGGGGGCGCAGGCCGTGGCGCAGCACCAGCCAGGCGCCCACGCCGAGGGCGGTGAGCAGGAAGGCCGCCGCGGTGAGCTCGATCCGAACCAGCCGGTGCATCGACTCGTCGACACCGCTGGTGGGCAGGGCCACCACCACCAGTTCGCCGGAGATGGGGTTGAAGCCGGTCCCGGGGCCCTGCACGCGCACGCTGGTGACCAGCACGCGCCACTGCCCGCCACCGTCGATCGAGCCCGTGGTGAACACGCGGGTGGTGCCGGTGTCGGTGGCGAGGTCCGCGGGCAGGCTGGGGCGGGCCTCGGTGGAGAACGGCTCGATGCACACCACCGGCGTGCCCAGCTCGTTGCGCAGCTCGGCGTAGGCATCGAGGCCTTGGCCCGGCGCCGGGCCCCGCTCGGGTCGGTTCCGGTCGGGGCCCTCGGTGGTGGTCGTGACGTCGTCGCCGGTGTCCAGCGCGTCGTCGCCGCAGGTGGTGCCGTCGCCGGCGTAGGTGCGGACCTGCTGGAGCCGGGCCGACAGGGGCAGGGCGTTCTCGCGGAGCTGGTCGTCGAGCTGGTTGAGCTGCGAACGCTGGTAGAGCGTGTAGGTGGTGAACCCGAACACCGCCAGGCCCACGGTGGACAGCGCCACCAGGGCGAGCACGAGTCGGGAGCGCAGGGTCATCGGTGGCACCTGGTGAGGGGGGTCCGGCGCGTCGATCCTGCCGCACCGGCCACCGCTGGTGCCGCACCCGTGCTCAGCGGAGCGAGGCCAGCTCGCGAGACCGCGGTCCCGCAGCAGGCTGGTCGGCGGTGGGGACCGGCGTGGTCGGTCGGAACAGCAGCCGATCGCAGACCACGAACTGAGCCAGCCAGACCACGCCGAAGCCCACGAGGTTCGCCGCCTGCACGGCCAGGGTGCGAGGGGCCGCGGTCAGCCCGACGGCATCGGCCCATCGGCCGGTGAGCACCACCGTCACCGTCGACAGCCCGAGCCCAGCTGCCGAGAGGACGACGAACGGCGCGATCTCGGCCCGGATCGACCGGGCACCGGTGCGACCCCACACCCAGCGACGGTTGAGCTCGAACGACGGCACCGTCCCCGCCGCGGTGGCCACCAGGTTGGCCCAACCGGGGGTGAGGGTCCGGGTGGACACCAGCGCACCCAGCACCACGAGGCTCGTGGTGGTGGCGATGGCCGAGACCGTGGCGTAGCGGGCCAGCTGGCGGATCCGGCTCATGAGAACAACCGCCTGAGCACCACGAACCGCCCGGCACCGGCCAGGGCGTTCACGCCGGTGAGCACCAGCGCCAGCCCGAGCACCGAGCTCACCCCGGCCCACGAGGCCACCAGCAGCGCTGCGAGGTTGAGCACCAGCGGCACGGCGGTGAGGAGGGCGGATCCCAGCAGGTGACGGCGCCCGGTCCGACCGCGGCGGGCGAAGGTGAGGCGGCGATGGGCGGCGGTGTTGGCCACCGCGCAGAGCCCGAGCGCCGTGACGTCGGCCGCGACCGGCCCCACGAGCGGGGCCAGGATCGCGAACAGGGCGAAGAAGGCCACGCTGCTGGCCGCACCCACGAAGCCGAACCGCACGAGCTGGCTGGCCAGCCGGTCGGGGACGGCACCGTCCTCGGGCAGGTGGGCGCCGTCGATCGAGCCCTGGTCGGCGGCGAAGCGCCGCAGCATCCGGCCCACACCCCGGAGGTCGGCGGTGGCGGTCTCCACCACGTCGACGCGCGAGTCGGGGTCGTCCACCCAGTCCACCGGCACCTCGTGGATGCGGAGGTGGTTGTGCTCGGCGAGCACCAGCAGCTCGGTGTCGAAGAACCAGCCGTCGTCCTCCACCAGGGGCACCAAGGCTCGTGCGACGTCGGTCCGGATCGCCTTGAAGCCGCACTGGGCGTCGGTGAAGCCGGTCCGCAGCGCGGTGCGCAGGATCAGGTTGTAGGTGCGGGAGATCGCCTCGCGCTTTGGGCCGCGCACCACGCGGGCGCCACTGGCCAGCCGGGTGCCGATGGCGAGGTCGCTGTGGCCCGAGAGCAGCGGCGCCACCAGGGGGAGCAGGGCGTCGAGGTCCGTGGAGAGGTCGACGTCCATGTAGGCCACCACCGGGGCGGGGCTCTGGAGCCAGGCGGCACGCAGGGCGCGGCCCCTTCCCTTGTCGGGGAGGCGCAAGGCCTGCACACCATCGATCTCGGCGGCCAGGCGACAGGCCTGGCCCCAGGTGGCGTCGGTGCTGGCGTTGTCGGCCACGGTGATGAGCCAGGGGAGCGGGAAGCGGTCCTCGAGATAGGCCTCGAGCCGCTGGACCGAGGGGACCAAGGCAGCCTCCTCGTTGTGGACGGGGACCACGATCTCCACCGCGGCGGTGCGTCGCCGGACCTCGGCAGCCGGGAGGAAGACCGGGCCGGCCGGCCGGGTGGCGGACCAGCGGTTGCGGGAGACCGGGGCCGGGAGGGTGGCGGTGCGGGTGGTCATGGGGTGAGCGTGTGCCCGCCGGCTCCGCGCCGGCTCTGGCCAAGCTTGGAGTTCCCTGGGACCTGCGCCGGAGTGCTTCCCCCCGCGTCGTGGCACCCGTACCGTGTCGGCCGACGACGCACCCGCCGTCGACGCGCAAGGAGCACCGATGTCCGACGATCCCATCGCCAGCCAGCCCCGGATCCTCGTGGTCGACGACGAGGAGCACATCACCGAGCTGGTGGCCATGGGCCTCGGCTACCAGGG
>CAZIVZ010000056.1:3418-11841 GCA_964542495.1 uncultured Aquihabitans sp. | reverse complement strand
TTCGGCATGGACTCCCTGTTCAAGGAGTTCGGGATCTACGCCGCCCAGGGCCAGAAGTACGAGCCGGTGGACCACGCACTCCTGCTGTCGTACAAGGAGTCGATCGACGGGCAGCTGCTCGAGGAGGGCATCACCGAGGCCGGGGCCCTGGCCTCGTGGACGGCGGCGGCCACGTCCTACGCCACCCGCGGCGTGCCCATGGTGCCCTTCTTCATCTTCTACTCGATGTTCGGCTTCCAGCGGGTGGGCGACCTCATCTGGGCCGCCGCCGACGCCCGTGCCCGGGGCTTCCTGCTGGGCGCCACCGCCGGACGGACCACCCTGCACGGCGAGGGCCTCCAGCACCAGGACGGCCACAGCCACGTGCTGGCCTCCACGGTGCCCACCTGCCAGGCCTACGACCCGGCGTTCGCCTACGAGACCGCCGAGATCGTCCGGCGCGGCATCGAGCGCATGTACGGCCCCGAACCCGAGGACGTCTTCTACTACCTGACCCTCTACAACGAGAACAACCCCATGCCGGCCATGCCCGACGGTGCGGCCGAGGGGATCGTCGAGGGGCTCTACCGGTGGAAGGGAGCCCCCTCGGGCGACCACGCCCACCGGGCGACGGTGCTCTTCTCCGGGTCGGCCCACGGCACCGCCCGGGCCGCCCGAAAGGAGCTGGCCCAGCGGTGGGGGGTGGGTGTGGAGCTGTGGAGCGCCACGTCCTACAAGCGCCTTCGGGAGGAGGCCCTGGCCGTCGAGCGCCACAACCGCCTGCACCCCGAGGCGGTGTCGCGCACCCCCCGGGTCAGCGAGCTCCTGGCGGCCTCCACGGGGCCGATCGTGGCCGTCACCGACTTCATGCGGGCCGTGCCCGACCAGGTGGCGCGATGGATCCCCGAGGGGCGTTCGTGGACCTCGCTCGGCACCGATGGGTTCGGGCGGTCCGACACCCGTGAATCGCTACGGCGGTTCTTCGAGACCGACGCGCCGCACGTCGTGGTGGCGGTGCTGGCCGCGCTGGCGTCCGAGGGCGCCGTCGCCCCGTCGACGGTGGCCGCGGCCATCGCCCACCACGGCCTCGATGCCGACGCCGAGGTGCCCTGGCGGGGCTGACGCCTAGCCTGCCCCCATGCCCAAGGTCTCGTTCCCGATCACCAACGACGACGACGCCAACGCCTTCCTGGTGGAGAGCCCGCTGGGCCTGCTCCTCGGGATGCTGCTCGACCAGCAGGTGCCCATGGAGTGGGCGTTTCGCGCCCCGCTCACGCTCGCGCAGCGCCTGGGCGATCGGTTCAACGCCACCGACATCGCGGCCATGGACCCCGAGGACCTCGTGGCGGTCTTCTGCGAGAAGCCGGCGCTGCACCGCTACCCGGCCGCCATGGCCCGCCGGGCCCACGCCGTGTGCGAGCACCTCGTGGAGCACTACCAGGGCGACCCCGCCAAGATCTGGTTCCGGGCGACCGACGGCGGCGAGCTCTACCACCGCGTCAGCGCCCTCCCCGGCTTCGGGGAGGAGAAGGCCAAGATCTTCGTGGCCCTGCTGGCCAAGCGCTTCGGCAAGCAGCCGCCGGGCTGGGCCGAGGCCGTCGCCCCGTTCGGCGACGACCAGCCCCGCAGCGCCGCCGACGTGTCCAGCCGAGAGCGGTTCCAGGAGGTCCGGGCCTGGAAGAAGGCCCAGAAGGCCGCCAAGAAGTCCAAGGCCGACTTCTCGATGTAGCGGGTGGACCCCGAACGCGAATCCGCCCGGGGCCGAGGCCCCGGGCGGATTCATCCAACGATCGGCGCTGGGGGTCAGCCGATCGACGGTCGCAGTCGGCGGGAGGCCAGGTAGCCGGCGGTGAGCACGCCCACGATGCCGATGGCCGCCGGCGGCACCGGCACGGCCGGGATGACCGGGGTGTCGACCACCTCGAGGGCGTAGATCCCGCCCTCGGGCACCTGCACGCCGAGCGAGATCGGCGCGATGCCCCCGGTGAACGTGCCCAGCTCGGTGCGGGGCAGGCCGAGGATGCCGGGGATGCCGACGCCGAGGTCCAGGGTCAGGCCGCCGAACTTCAGCTCGGAGAACTGGCCGTTGGCGTCGACGCGCTCGCTACCGCTCTGGATGTCGGCGAAGGTGATCGAGCCCCAGATGTTGCCGAGGTCGAGCGTGAGCGACACGCCCGGCTGGAGGGCGATCCGGCAGATGTCGGGGCGGCCGGAGACCGTGGGGCAGTTGGTGCCCGACCCCGGGATGATGCTGTTGGCGAGCGAGGCACCGGCCAAGAGCTCGAAGGCGGGGAGGGCTGGCTCGCTACCGGCCACGCCACCGTCGATGTCGGCCCCACCGGGCTTGCCGTTGGCGATCGCCCGGATCCGAGTGGAGTCCGTCGACCCGGTCAGCTCGAAGGTGCCGTCGGGCCCGATCGTCCCGCCCGCGCCGATGGAGATGCCACCGTTGCCGGCGCCGCCCATGAGGTCGATGCCACCGACGCTCGGCGAGATCTCCGAGTACGCAGCGAGGCTGCCGTCGGGCTGGGCGATCGTGCCGACGCGCGAGGTCTGCGCCGCGAACGTGGCACCGAAGATCGGGCCGACGCCGAGGTTCAGGCCGACGAGCTGGTCGAGGTCGAGCAGCGAGGCCTCGGCGGCGGTGGTGCGGGTCTCGGCCTGGATCCCGTCCTGGCCGGGGGCGAGCATGCCCCACTGGCCCACCGGGGTGTCGCCCTCCCAGTTGGCCTTGACCTCGCCGGTGACCGCACCGATCGTGATCACGCCCGGGACGCCCGTACCGTTCGGGATGCCCGGTGCGTTCTCCCAGTTGGGGATCTGCGGAACGGCCCGCTGGTCGGCGTTCCAGATGTTGGGTGTGGCGCCGAGGACGTCGAGCTCGGCCAGCGCGACCGAGCCGCGGGCGTACTCGCCTGCCGAGACGCCGGGCACCGCGGGTTCCCACTGGAGCTTGTCGAGCGCGGTGCCGAGACCGCCGCCGTTGACGTCTCCGTGGACCTCGCCGATGCCGATCTCGGCCTGGGTGATCCCCGCGAGGTCCAGGGCCAGCGCGCCGTACTTGCCCTGCACGTACCCGCCCCACTGGCCCATGTCACGGCCGTCGACGGTCGAAGCGGGTGCCCCGGCCGAGGCGGGGACCGCCGTGAGCAGGGTGGCTGCGGTGGCGAGGCCGAGGGCGCGGGCCGCCCGCACCGCGCGACCGCGTCGAGTGGATCTGTTCATCATGTCTCCGTAGGTGTGGGTCGGGAGCTGACCTCGATACCCGTCGGGGTGCTCTGGTCCGAAGTCGCCAGAAGGCAGGAGGCAGCAACCCGGCCCGATGTGACGGTCCTGGACGGGACCACGGCGTGATCCATGGCACATGGACTGCGGACATCTCGTCGCGAAGATCGCCCATGATGGACGAATGCGACACGTCGGGGACCGCGAACGGCGGGCCCGGTTGGCGACGCGCCACGCCCTGGCGCCGGGCTGCTCGGTCGGATCCCCGGAGGCCGCACGCTCGTCAAGCAGTTGGCCATGCGGCGCACCCTGTTCGTGTTCCCGAGAGACCTCCTGCCCGCGGTGTGGGCGAGCGCCTCGGCGCGGGTGGCAGGGGTCGAGCGCGCCCGGCTGGCGAAGGACGTTCAGAACGCCGGCGTCCACCCCGACGGCGCCGGGTGGCTCGATGAGGCGAGCACGGCGATCCTCGCCGAGCTGGCCGGTCGACCCGACGGGCTGACCGCCGGGGAGGTCCGTGCCGCGGTTCCCATGATCGACCAGAAGGCGGTGGCCGCGGCGGGTGCCATCCCCCTTGCCTCACGGACGCTCACCGTCCTCGGGGCCGACGGCGAGATCGTGCGGGGAGCGAACACCGGCGGGTGGCACACGTCCCGACCACGCTGGACCGCTATGCACCACTGGCTCGGCGAGGTACCCCAGCGGTGGGACGCAGGCGGCGGGTACCGCGAGCTCGTGCGGCGGTGGCTGCACTCGTTCGGCCCCGGGACCGAGGACGACATCGTGTGGTGGCTGGGGGCGACCAAGTCCGTGGTCCGGACCGCGCTCGACCAGCTCGACGCCCGAACGGTGTCGCTCGACGGTGGCGACACGGGCTGGCTGCTCGCCGACGACTTCGTGGAGGTCGCCAACCCCGGGCCCTGGGTCGCGCTCCTCCCGGTGCTCGACCCGACCGTGATGGGCTGGAAGCACCGCGGCTTCTTCCTGGGCCCGCACCGGGACCAGCTGTTCGACACGAACGGCAACGCCGGGACCACCGCCTGGGTCGACGGCCGGGTGGTGGGCTGCTGGGTGCAGGACGACGACGCCGTGGTGCACGTCCACCTGGTCGAGACGGTGCCGGCCCACAAGCGCCGGGCCCTCGACGCCGAGGCCGAGCGCCTGACGGCGTGGCTCGACGGCCACCGGGTCTCCACCGTGTACAAGTCGCCCGCCATGAAGGCCGGCCTCAGGCCCGGCGGGTGAGCTCCACGGTGACCTCGAGGTCCTGGGAGGCGTGGCCGGCGTAGACCCCGCGGAACGGGGTGACATCGCCGTAGTCGCGACCGGCCGCCACCCGCACGTGGCGCTCGGCCACGGGGTGGGTGCTGGTGGGGTCGGTGGGCCACACCGACCCGGTGAAGGCGGCGACCCAGGCGTGGCTCTCCCCCACGAGCGGCTCGTCGAGGGCGGCCTCCTTCGTGGGGTGGAGGTAGCCCGACACGTACCAGGCCGGAACCCCCATCGCCCGCAGGAGGGCGAGGGCCACGTGGGCGAAGTCCTGGCACACCCCGCCCCCCACCTCGAGCACCTCCGTGGCCGTGGTGCGCACGCCCGTGGTCCCGGGGCTGTAGGTCAGCCGGTCGTGCACCCACCTGGTGACGGCCTCGGCGGCGTCGGTGGGGGTGGCGCTGGTGGCTCGCAGCTCATGAGCCACCTCGGTGATCTCGTCGTTCCAGGTCACGATGTCGGTGGGCACGAGCAGCTCCTCGAACTGGTCGCGCAGCTCGTCGCGGTCGAGGTCGGCCCAGGTGGCATCGCCCGCGTCGGGCGGGCTGGTGGCGGTCTCCACCGTGGTGCGCCCGGTGACGGTCAGCTCCTGGTGGGGCGTCTGGATGTCGAAGTGGTGCACCACCGAGCCCCAGTAGTCGACGTGACGCACCACCCGGGTGGCCGGCTCCACCTCCACCCGGCTCGACAGCACCGTCTGGTGCCGGTCGCTGCGCGGTTCGAGGCGCGCCTCGTTGTACGACTGGGCCACGGGCACGTCGTAGCGGTAGCGGGTGGTGTGCACCACCTGCAGACGCCAGCTCACCCGGCCTTCTCCGGGGTCCACTCGATGAACGCCACCCGCTGGAAGTACCGCTGCGTCACCAGCTCGCTGGCGTGGGCGGTGGCGGCCTGGAGCCGCGCCACCACCTCGGGCAGGTCGGCGGCCAGCTCGATCGGATCGGTGTAGGCCAGCTCGCTGCGGATGCGTCCCACCTCACGGGCCGCTGCGCTGGCCCGCACCAGCGGCCGGCGCCGGCCGCTGCTGGGCCGCAGGCCGCCGTCGACGTCTTCGAGCGCCTGCTCGGCCTGGGCCAGGGCGTAGCAGACCGATCGCGGGAAGTCCGGGTCGAGCAACAGCACGCTGAGCGCCCTGGCCCGGTGGATGTCGCCGCCGTAGGTGCGCAGGAATGCGTCGTTGGCACCACACGACACGAGCACGCCGCTCCAGCGCGAGGCGTCGGCGTCTGCTGGCAGCGCGGCGAGGAGGCGGGCGGTCATGTCCACCCGCTCGAGGCAGCGACCGATGGTCAGGAACCGCCATCCGTCGTCGTGGAGCAGCACCGTGTCGATCAGCCCGCCCACCAGGGCCACGCGATCTCGTACCCACTGGAACAGCAGGTGGGGTCCGAGGGTGCGGGCGGCGCGCACGTGCTGGTCGAGCTCGTGGTGGGTCCGGTTCAGGGCCTCCCACACCTCGGTGGCCAAGATCTCGCGCAGGCCGCGTGCGTTCTCGCGAGCCAGCCGCAGCGAGCCGACCACCGAGCTCGGGTTGTCGGCGTCGTAGGCCAGCAGCTCGGTGGCCTTCCACAGGTCGATGCCACCGCCGTCGGCCAGCCCGTCGAGCTCCTCCACCTGGATGCCCATCGACTCCAGCAGCGACGCCCCCAGGTGCTCGTCGTTGGCCTGCACGACCATGCGGTGGACGTACACGTCGAGGAGACGTGCGGTGTCGTCGGCGCGCTCGAGGTACCGCCCCATCCAGTAGAGCGCCTCGGCGATGCGGCTCAGCACGACGCCACCTCCTGCCCGATCGCCGGACCGACCTCGAGGTCGGCGCCTTGTTGCTGCTGGAGCTGCTGTTGGTGGTGGCGGGTGTGGTCGTCGGCCGGTCCGAACTGGAGCGGCACGGATGGCGTCGGTCGGGCCACCACGTCCCGGTCCGCCATCGGCAACGGGTCCAGGCGGTGGCCGCTCGCGTCGTCGGCCAGCACCCACGTGTCCTTCGAGCCGCCGCCCTGGCTCGAGTTCACCACCAGGCTCCCCTCGGGGAGGGCCACGCGCGTGAGCCCGCCGGGCAGGACCCAGACCCGTTCGCCGTCGTTGACCGCGAACGGGCGGAGGTCGAGGTGGCGGGGGCGCAGGCGCCCGTCGATGAGCGTGGGGCCGGTGGAGAGGGCCACCACCGGCTGGGCGATGTAGCCGCGCGGATCGGCGATCACGTCGGCCCGGCAGCCGGCCAGCTCCTCGTCTGTCGCGTCCGGGCCGAACACCAGGCCGTAGCCACCGGAGGCATCGACGGGCTTCACCACCATCTGGTCCAGGCGGTCGAGGACGAACCCGCGCACGTCGTCGTCGCCCAGGCGGTAGGTCTCCACGTTGCGCAGCAGCGGTGGCTCGCCCAGGTAGTACTCCACGAGGTCGGGCACGTAGCTGTAGATCAGCTTGTCGTCGGCCACGCCGTTGCCCACCGCGTTGGCGATGGTCAGGTTGCCGGCTCGGGCCGAGTGGATGAGGCCGGCGCAGCCCAGCACGCTGTCGGGCCGGAAGTGCACCGGGTCGAGGAACTCGTCGTCGATGCGCCGGTACACCACGTCCACCCGCTCCTCGCCGGTGGTGGAGCGCACGTAGGTCACGTCGTCGCGGCAGACGAGGTCTCGGCCCTCCACCAGGTCGACGCCCATCAGGCGGGCCAGCAGGGCGTGCTCGAAGTAGGCGGAGTTGTGTACGCCGGGGGTGAGCACCACGATGCGCGGGTCCGATGCCCGAACCGGCGCCGTGGACCGCAGGGCGTGGAGCAGGTGGCGGGGGCAGTCGTCCACCGGCGCCACCGCGTTGGCGCCGAAAAGGTCGGGGAACACCCGGGCCATCACCCGACGGTTCTCCATCACGTAGCTCACGCCCGACGGGCTGCGGAGGTTGTCCTCCAGCACCCGGAACTCGCCGTGGTCGTCGCGGATGATGTCGACGCCCGACACGTGGATGCGCACGCCGCCCGCCGGGTCGATCCCGTGCACCTGCCGGTGGAAGTGCGGCGAGGAGTGCACCAGCTTGCGGGGCACGACGCAGTCGTTGAACACCTCACCAGGTCCGTACACGTCGGCGAGGAA
The DNA here is from genome assembly GCA_964542495.1 of uncultured Aquihabitans sp. Lineage (GTDB taxonomy): Bacteria > Actinomycetota > Acidimicrobiia > Acidimicrobiales > Iamiaceae > Aquihabitans. Next base: position 4,282 of record CAZIVZ010000056.1, on the reverse strand, counting down.
CGCCTCGAGCGCCCGCACCCGCTGCCGGATGCCCGCCTCCAGTCGCTGCCACTCGTCGCTCGAGAGCACCCGGGGCACGAGGTCGAGTGGGAAGGGCCGCTCCTGACCCGACAGGGCGAAGGTGACCCCCCGGTCCCGGTAGGCCCGGCTCAGCCCGTCGGCGCGGGCCGCCAGGTCGCCGGTGGTCTGGGGCTCGAGCGTCTCGTGGACGGTCCGGTAGGTGTCGCGCACCCGCCCGAAGCGGTCGAACATCTCGTCGTAGGTGCGGCGGATGGACCCGGCGTCGTAGTCGTCGAACAGGTCTCCCACCTCGCCGACGCTGCCCGAGGGGGGTTTCCCATCCGTTCGCGGTTGGTGAACGGACGGTGAACGCGGCGGCCGGCCGCGCTAGCCCGCTGCGGGGTCCACGCGGACCTCGCGTGCCAACCGCAGGCCGGCGAGAGCGCCGAACACCACCATCCACAGCACCACGCCCACGACCACGTAGCCGGGCAGCTTCCCGGCCGACGCGAGGAGGTAGGCGTAGGGGGCCACGAACGACACGAAGAGCATGGCGATCCACGGCACCGCGTCACGCATCGGCCGACGGTCGTCGCGCATCAGCTTCACGCCCATGGCCTGGCCCAGGCCGTAGGTGGGCGACGTGCCCACGTCGAGCGCCAGGAACCACCACGGGTTGACCCCGTGGTCCATCAGCACGGGCCACACCACGACGGCGCGGATGGCGCAGAACGCCACGACCGTGAGGGTCCACATCTGCCCCACGAGCCCGAGGTCGCGGAGCTCACCCATGAGGGTGTGGGGCACTTCGTCGTCGACCGGGGCGGCCGGATCCTGTGCGTCGAGCACCAGGCTCCTCTCGGG
>CAZIVZ010000056.1:0-3318 GCA_964542495.1 uncultured Aquihabitans sp. | reverse complement strand
CGTCGTCGACCGGGGCGGCCGGATCCTGTGCGTCGAGCACCAGGCTCCTCTCGGGTTCGTCCTCGGCCACGCTACTCAGCCCGTGCACCTCGCCCGTGGTCAGGCGAGCTGAACCCGTGGCGCTGCCGGTCGAGCCAGCCCAGGAGGATGGCCACCGCCCTCGGGTCGTGGCGCAGGTCGTGGGCGGCGCCCGAGATGATGCGCAGCTCGGCGGTGCCGTGGGCGTCGGCGAGCACCCGGGCGTCGAACGAGGGGACCGACTCGTCCTCGGAGCCGTGCAGGATCAGCAGCGCCCGTGGAGCCATGGCCGTCGCGTCGTCGACGGGCTTGATCTCGCGGAGCTGCCGGGTCCACACGTCGGTGGCCGGCGGGAAGGCCGGGTCGGAGATGGCGCCGACCTCGCGTGCGTGCTGGAGCAGGCGACGAGGGTGGTTGGCCCAGTCGCTGAAGTCGGCCGGGGCACCCAGCACCGCCACGCCGACCACGTTCGGCCGGCGGGCCGCCGCCGCGACGCACAGGCCCCCGCCCGTGCCGAACCCGGCCAGCCACACACCCCGGTTCACCCCGAAGGTGGGCGCCTGGTCGACGACGTGGAGGAGGTCGTCGAGCCAACCGCCGAGCGAGAAGTGGCCCGAGGAGGTGCCGCAGCCCCGGAAGGTGAAGGTGACGACCCGCCATCCCTCGTTGGCGATGCGGTCGGCGAGCGCCGGGTAGGACCGACCGGTGTCGGCGGCGCCGAGCCCACCCGACGGGTACCCGTGGCACAGCACGAGCAGCGGCGCCTCGGGATCGGCCACCGGCGGGTGGGCCACGTAGGCCGCCACCTGGTGGCCACCGACGTCGAGCATGAGCTCCATCAGGCGGGCACGGTCGTCGGTGGCCCGGCCGCCTCCGGGAGCGCCGTCACTCCTGGTCGACGGTGGGCGCGCAGGTCTCGTCGGGCGAGTACCCGCGGTTTCGGGCCTCCACCAGCGTGTCGGGACCGAAGGCCAGGTAGGTGCGTGCCTCGAGGAGCTCCTCGAGGACCTCCGGCGGCACGGTGTCGAGGTCGTACACGACCTGGGTGCGCTTGTCGCCGACGTAGCGGTTGTGCTCGAACCGGGTGGGTCGCTCCATGTCCACCAACGTACGCGAAGTCAGCCGGGCCCGGCACCCTCGGCGCGGCCGCCGACCGCTCCGATCGCTTCGAGGTAGGCCATCCGGGCGTCGAGGACGGCGGCGATGTCCTCGTCGGCCAGCTCCCGGCCCCCGGCCTCGGCCGCCGCCAGCAGGCGGGCCACGGCCACGTCTTCGTCGACCAGCTGGCCGAACGGGTCGGGTGGACCGTCGGTGCCGGGGTGGATCACCTCGCCCTGGTCGTCGCGCACCGGCACCGGCCGACCGGCCACGAGGCGCGGCTTGCGGCTCCACGGGTAGCGACGCTCGTCGGGGTCCGCCGTAGCCTCCTCGAGCAGGTCGGCGTCGGTGAGGAGCAGCCAGCGCACGTCGTCGTGGGAGATGCGGGCCTGGGTCTCGAGCGGAAGGCGGTCGGCGATGAACTCCACGGCCTCGGCCAGGTCGAACACGGCGGGCCGGGCCTGCGCGGCGAGCCGAGCGGTCTCGCGGCCGATGACGACCAGGCCGATGACCACCACCAGCACGATGCCGCCGACGGCGAACAACCACATCACGTCCGCAAGCTACCGCCCGCCCCGGTGGCACCTCCGCACGAGGCGGATGGCGTCAGGGTGCGGGGGCGACGGGGGCGGGGTCGTCGAACCCCTGCCCGGCGGCGCGCCGCCCGAGCGCGTGGGCCACGATGCCGCTGTAGATCAGCATCACCTTGGGGGCGTAGGTGGGGTCGGTGGCCCACACGGTGGTGAGGTCCCCCCATGTCGGGCAGCACCCGGCCGGCCCGCGGAGGCGCTTGTCCACCAGGTCGTGGGCGTAGGCGGGCTTGCGCACGGCGTAGGACTTCAGCAGCTGGATCTGGGCGCGCACCCCCATCTCCGGCGACGGGAACCGCCAGCCCGAGCCGCAGGTGTCGCAGTGGCCGATGCCCGAGAAGTTGTTGGCCAGGACCGTGTCGTCGTTGGCGAACCCGCCGGTCTCGAGCACGGCCTGGGCGAACGCGATGTCGCCTCGGATGCCCTCGGCGCGGCCCTCCTCGATGAACCACCGGGCGTAGTCCTCGATCGGGGTGGACACCCGCGGCGAGTAGGAGGTGGTGCGGAACCAGCCGGCGAGGTCGCCGGCGTTGAGCCGCGGCATGCCGATCAGCGAGACCCCCTCGGGCACCAGACCGGCCGGCGACCGCGACAGGCGACCTCGGGCCCGGGCGGCGTCGGCGACCGCCTCGTCGTGGGCGGCGACGGCCTTGGCCTCGTCGTCGGCGCGGCGCGCCGCCACCTCGGTGCGGGCGTCGGCTTCGGCCTGGGCCGCCTTCAGGCGGTTGCGGGCCACCACCAACGCCTTGCGGGCGACGCTTGCGTCCTTGCGGGCCGCCGCGGTCACGTCTTCCTGGCGCTCCAGCACCTGGTCGAACAGCACCGCCCGGCCGGCCGCGGGATCGGTGGTGTCGCCCTGGACCAGCGCCTCGTACTCATCGAGCCGGACCTCGCCGCCGGTGACGTAGGCCCGGACGGTGAGGTCCGAGAGCCGGTCGCGCTCGAGGTCGAGCTCGTTGCGGGTGTCGTCGCGCCGCGCGGTGGCGGCGGCGGTGCGCTGCTTCGCCGCGTCGAGGGCGGCCATCGCGGTGACCAGGGCGGCATCGGCGGCATCGGACGCCGCCACTGCGGCGATGCGGACCGTGGCCGCGTCGAGCGCGGCCTGGTCGGCATCGACCACCTCGGCGAAGGGATCGTCGGGCGACGGCGGAGCGTCGGGCTCGAGGGCCAGCGTCTCCGCCCTGGCCTCCTCGACGCGCTCGTCGGCCGACGTCTGGTCTCGGGCCGCATCCTGGCCACCGGCCGGCGCGGGAGCGACCGAGGCGGCCATGGCCACCGTGACCACGCAGACCGCGGACCGGAGGCGTCGCCGGAACCGGGGCGCGTGCGGGCGGAGCGGTCTCATGGCTCGCCCTATCGGCACCGATGTGGTTGCACTCAAGCTGTCTGACCCCTGGCTTCGCCGGCCCGAGAGTCTACGAGGACCCCCCGGGCCGGCGGAAGCCGGGATCCTCAGATGCCGATCCGCTGGGCGAGCAGCTCGCGGTGGTAGGTGGGGTCGCCGAAGAGCAGCTCGGAGGACTTGGCCCGCTTGAAGTACAGGTGGGCGGGGTGCTCCCAGGTGAAGCGGATGCCACCGTGGATCTGGATGTTCTCGGCGGCGGCGTGGAAG
>CAZIVZ010000055.1:0-11873 GCA_964542495.1 uncultured Aquihabitans sp. | reverse complement strand
GCACGGTGGTGCCGTTCGGGATGACCGTGAACGACGCCAGGCTGCGCCCGTAGCGGGCCGCGAGGGCGGCGGCATCGAGGTCGGAGCAGGCGGTCACGGCGGCGGCCTCGGTGACCGCGGCGCGCTCGATGGCCTCCACCCGGCGCAGCAGCTCTTCGCGCACCGGCGTCTCGGGGAGCGCCGCGGCCTTGAGGTCGGCCTCGACGTTGTAGGCGTCGTACACGAACGGGAGCGGGCAGCCGCTGTCGAGCAGCGCCGGCAGGAGGTACGGCTCGGCCAGCAGGACCAGGTCGGCGTCGGCCGTGGCCTGCGCGACCGCGGCGCCGTAGGCCGGGGTGTGGGCGCTGTGGGGGCCGGCGAGGATGTCGGTCACGGGGATGCGCGCCGCCAGGCTCACCTCGTCGTCGAGGTCGGCGTGGGCCAGGGTGCGCGGGACCACGGTCTGGGCGAGCCCCGGCGCGACCGGCTTGGTGCCAGCGGCCCAGCCGCGGCCGACGAGCGACACCACGTGCACGTCGGCCTCGCGGGCCAGGGCGCCGTAGAGGTTGCGAGCTCGCAGCTCGCCGCCGTGGCGGGGCGCGTCGACGGTGAAGGTGGCCAGCACCACCACCCTCGGTCGGCGGTGCCGAGCGGTGCGCACCGGCGGTGCCTCGGACCCGATCGGTGACCGGTTCGTCGGGTTCTCCGCCCGTTTCGTCGGAGATGACCGGCGCAGATTCTGCGCAGATTCTGCGCCAACGCGCTCCAGCGCACGCACGGGAGGAGCCGGGGCGTCCCCCAGGAGATCGGCCACCGCCCGCTCCCAGGTGACCCGCGCGCCGCGCTGCTGGGCCGCCCGTCCGAGGTCCGCCGCCCAGGCACGGTCGGTGGCCAGACGGGCCAGCGCCCGGCCCACGGCGGCAGGCGTGGGCGGCACCACCAGGCCGGTCACCCCATCGGCCACGAACTCGGTCGGCCCGCCCGAGTCGGTGCAGGTGACCACCGGCGTCGCCTGCGAGAACGCCTCCAGAGCGACCAGGCCCAGGTCCTCGTCGTCGGGCACGAACGGGACGGCGATCGCCTCGCGGTACATCACCGCCAGCGACTCGTCGGGCACGAACCCGCAGAACGAGATGCGCGGATCGTGGGCCGCACGGGCCCGCAGGTCGTCGGCCAGAGGCCCGGTCCCGGCGATGCGCAACGCCGCGTCGCCGGGCACGTGGGCCATGGCGTCGATCACCAGCTCCAGCCGCTTGGCCCCGTCGAGCCGGGAGGCGGTGAAGAAGCTGTGCCCGGGCTCGGTGCGCGGCGGCGCCGGATCGAGGTCGCCCGGGAGGTGGACCACCTTCGGGTGGACCCCGAGCGGGAAGTAGTCGGGCCGCCGGGCCACTGTGCGCGAGAGCGCGGCGTAGCGCTCGATCTGCCCGGGCCCGAGCGCCACCCGGTCCAGCCAGTGCACCACCTCACGGGCGAAGGGACCCGGAAAGGCGAGGTCGGCGTGGTCGCGGCCGATGGAGCGCACCGCCGCGTCGAACCGGTCGAAGAGCTCGGCGAGGGCCGACCGCTCGCACCAGCTCCCCATGAACGACCGCAGGTCGGCCACCTCGCTCGATTGCGGCGACGGGTGCAGCGGCAGACCGAACAGGTGGTAGGTGTCGTAGAGGCCACGAAGCGGGTGGAACATGAGCAGGGTGTGCCGGGGGTGCGACGCCATCCACGCCGGGTACTTGACCGAGACCACGCGGTCGTGCGCCGAGAGGTCCAAACGCGAGAAGTCGCGGTAGCCGGCCACGATGCCCGGGAGGTTCGACTCGTCGACGGGCAGCTTCACCACCTCGGCCCGGTGGTCGGTGTGGCGTTCGATGGCGGTCCGCAGCCCGTCGACCGCCCGCTCCGCCCCGCCCCAGGTGACCGGCACGGCCATGGGGGCGACGATGGCCACGCTCACGGGTGCGGGATCCCCAGGTGCGCGTCCATGCGGCCAGAAGGGTACCGGCGTGGGGCATCCTGGTCGGTCCATGGCCGCCGAACGCCCGCTGCGGGTCGCCCTCGACGTCACGTCCCTCCTCGACCCGCCCACCGGCGTCGGGGTGGTGGTGCGCGAACTGCTCGACGGCCTCGCCGCCCGGCCCGACGTGGCCGTCACCGCCTTCGCCGTGAGCTGGCGGGGCCGGGCCCGGCTGGACGAGGTGGTGGGTGCCGGCGTCCACGTGGGCACCCGCCCGTTCCCCGCCCGGCTCGCCCGCCTGGCCTGGAGCCACGTCGACCACCCGTCGGCGCGCCTGCTGGCCGGACCATCCGACGTGGTGCACGGCCCCAACCACGTGGTGCCACCCGGCGGGGGAGCGGCCGAGGTGGTCACCGTCCACGACCTCACCGCCACCCGCTACCCCGAGCTGTGCACCGCCGACGTGCTCCAGTGGCCGCCGCTGCTGCACCGGGCCCTGGCCCGCGGCGCCTGGATCCACACCGTCAGCGAGACCGTGGCCGCCGAGGTGCGCCACCAGTTCCCCGAGGCCGCGGAGCGCGTGGTAGCGGCGCCCAACGGAATCCGGCGACCGCCGCCCTCCACCCCGGCGAGCGACGCCGCCGTGGGCCACCGCCTCGCCGGCGGTCCCCGGTACGTGCTCGCCCTCGGCACGGTGGAGCCCCGCAAGGAGCTGCCCACGCTGGTGGCGGCGTTCGACGCGCTGGCTTCCGATGATCCCGACCTGCGCCTCGTGCTGGCCGGCCCCGACGGCTGGGGCGTCGACGCCCTCACCGCGGCACGGGACCGCTGCCGCCACCGACGCCGCATCGTGCGGTTGGGCTGGTTGGGCGGCCACCAGCGACTGGGTCTGCTCCGCGGTGCCTCGGTGCTGGCCTACCCCAGCCGCTACGAAGGCTTCGGTCTGGTTCCGCTCGAGGCGCTGTCGGTGGGCACACCCGTGGTGGCGTCCGACATCGACGTGCACCGCGAGACGGTGGCCGACGGGGCCCTGCTGGTGACCCCCGGCGACGTCGACGCGCTTGCCGATGCCCTGCGCCGCGTGCTCGACGACCACGACCTCGCCGCCGACCTCGTGCACCGCGGCCAGGCCCGGGTCGACGCCTACTCGTGGGACCGCACCGTGGACCAGGTGGTGGACCTCTACCGCCGAGCCGCCGCCTCCTGCTGAGCGTTCTGGGCGGGCCATCGAGCTCAGCTCGGCACTAGCCTTCGAGCACCCGATCCAAGCCCGCTCGGAGCTCGTCGGCGGTGTTGGCCCAGGTGAGCTCGGCGGCGCGGGCCCGGCCGGCGCGGCCCAGCTCGGCGGCGAAGGCTCGGTCGGAGGTCAGGCGCTCGACGGCACCGGCGATGCCAGCCGGGGTGGGCGCCACCACCAGGCCGGTCACCTCGTGTTCCACCAGCTCGGCCAGCCCGCCACCGTCGGCGCAAACCACCACCGGCCGGCCGTGGGCCATGGCCTCGATGGCGGTCAGGCCGTAGTCCTCGTCGTAGGCCGGGGCCACCACGCACGGGGCCTCGGTGTTGAGCCGGTCGAGATCGTCGTCGGACACGAACCCGGCGAAGCTGACGTTGCTCGCCGCGGCCGAAGACGCCTCGGCCGGCACCTCGGGCGCGTCCCGGCCGGTGTTGCACCACAGCTCGGCGTCGGTGAGGGCGGTGGGGTCGGCACCAGGCTGCGACAGCCGGTGGTCGAGGGCCTGGGCCCACGCCATGCGCCCTCCGCTGCCCACCACGGTGAACGACAGGTGGGGGAGCAGGTGGGCGGCCGCCACCGCCAGCTCGGCCCGCTTGGGGAACTCGTGGCGCCCGATGCACAGCACCGACCCGGTGCCGGGGTCTCCGGCGGCGGCCCGTTCCGTGCCGACGCCGATGCCGGCGTGCTGGAAGCCCACACCGGTCACGCCGTTGAAGCGCTCGAGCCGGTCGGCCACGGTCTGCGAGGGGGCGAGGACGTGGCGGATCGCCTCGATGCGGGGTTGGTCGAGCTTGCGCACGAGCTCACCGGCACGGCGGTGGACCTCGGGATCGGCGGCGAACCCGGCCTGCACGTAGAGGTCTTCGAGGTCGTAGAACACCCGGTGGTGGTGGTAGAAGACCGCCAGGTGGCGGGGGTGGCGGTGCGAGAACGACGGGGGCTGGGTGGAGACCACCACGTCGTAGCGCCGGGTGTCGAGGCGGTCGAAGGCGTCCCGGCCCACCAGGTACGGGAAGTACTCGGGGGCCGCATCCCAGGCCCCCCGTGAGACGGCCAGGCCGGCCACCGAGCGATCGGGTGGCGCCATGTCGACGGTCAGGCGGGTGAGGTCGTGCCCGTCGGCGCGCAAGATGTCCTCGATGCGCGCCACGACCCGCTCGAAGCCGCCCACCACGCCGTAGTCGGGCTTGAGCAGGGCGATGCGCAGCGGCCGGGTCACGCGGCCTAGCCGGCCACCGGCGGGGCCTTGCGGGCGAGCACCGCGTAGTCGAGCGGCCCGGCGAGCGCCCAGTTGATGCGGTCCACCAGGGCCTGGGCGCGGTTCGGGTCGTCGTGGTGTCCGGCGAGGTCCTCGGGCTCCAGGCGCGGCACGTCCTCGGGGTGCAGGTAGCGCACCTCCACGTCGGCGAAGCCCCGCGACTCCAGCAGGAACTGGAGGAACTGGGGGTGCACCGGCTTGATGTGGGTGGGGTCGAGGTAGAACGACGAGGCACCCACGTTGAGGTTCGACGGGTTGGGCGTCTCCAGGATGAGGAGGCCGTCGGGCCGCAGGGCCACGAGGGCGGCGTCGATGAGCCCGATGAGCGTGTCGAGCGACAGGTGCTCCACCAGGTGGAAGCTGGTGACGGCCCGAACCGAGCCCTCGGGGAGCTCGCGCAGGTGCACCAGGGCATCGCCCGCCCGCACGTCGAGACCGCGAGCCACGCAGCGGTCCACCACCACCTGGTTGATGTCGACGCCGTACGCGTCGACCTCGGCGTCGCGCAGGACCTCGAGCCACTCGCCGCGACCGCACCCCACGTCGACCACCGCGCCCTTGCCCGGCACCGACTCGACGTCGGGGAGGTACTCGGCGGTGAGGGCGCGCACGTGGTCGCGGCTGCCGCGGAACGTGTCCTCGAGGTCCTCGTAGAGCTCCTCGTACCCGGTGGAGAGCTCGCGGCTCAGCTCGCGGAGCTGCGCCGGGTGGGCGCCGTCGGGCAGCGCCTGGCGGGCCACCCGGAAGATGAGGTCCTGCTTGGCGCGGATGGAGGCCAGCAGCCCCGTGACCGCGGCGAGCTCGGCGAGCGCCGCGTCGAGGTCGGCCCGGAGGGCGTCGGCCTCCACCCGCAGGCCGGCCAGGCCCACCTCACCGGCGAGGTCGGTGAGGCGACGCACCTCGGCGTCGAGGTCGTCGATGGTGAGGTCGGTGGTGGCCACGCCCGCCTGGAGCCGGGCCGTGCGCTGGGACTGGATGGTGAGCTGCTGGGCGATGCGGTCGGCGGCGGCGGTGAGTCCGTCGACGGCGGCGAGGAGCTGCTCGTTGAAGGCCCGCTGGTTCGACGTGACGGGGCGGACCGCGGAGAGCAGGGCCGTCTTCACCGGGCGCAGGCGCGCCCCCGCCGGCACCTCGGTACCGGCGTGGGCGAACCCGGCGGCCTCGCTCAGGTGCTGCCGTGTGTAGCGGATGGTGTCGGCCTCGGCCGTGGGCTCGAGCTCGTCGCCGTCCTCGGCGCGTGCTGCGGCCTGCTCCAGGTAGAGGAGCACCTTCGAGGTGTCGGTCATGGCGCGGACGTTACCGGACGCGCACGAGGGACCCGCCGGAGCGGGTCCCTCGTGGCAAGGGGGATCAGGTCGGCGCCCGAGGCGCCCGGAGGTGGGTCAGGCGGCGCGGGCGACGAGGTCGCGGGCCTGCTTCACGAGGTCGCGCGCCTGCTCGGGCAGCTTGCCCTCGATCTGGGCCAGCACGGACTCGAGGCGCTCCTCGAGGGTCTCGAGTCGCTCCTCGAGCAGCTTCACGCGCTCCTCGACGAGCTCGGACACGTTGCCCAGGCCGTCCTTGGCCGTCTCGATCGAGCCGCGGGCGGTGCCGCGGGCCTCGTCGATCTGGGTGGACACGGCCTTGGTGAGCTCCACGCGCTGGACCTGGAGCTTCTGGAAGGTGAGGACGCCGGCGCCGACGCCGATGTAGAAGGCGTCGCGGACGGCATCGGAGACGGTGTCGAGGGTGAGGTCGGCCATGTCGGGGTGCTCCTGGGGGGCTTGGTTCGGTGCCGACGGCGATGTCGGCGTGCTTCCCACGATACGCACTTTGCATAACAGTTGCAAGCACCGGGACGGCCGAGGGTGCCCCGGTCGCCCCGGAGGGGTCCGGTAGCGTGGCCCCATCGTGGACCCGCACCCCCCAGACACCGGCGGAACGACGGCGGTCACCGGCGAGGTCCCCGCCGTGGTGGCGCCCGCGCTGCCGGCGGTGGTACCGCCCCTCGTGGTCGTGATGGTCACCCACGATCCGGGCCCCTGGTTCGAGGAGACCCTTCGCACGGTTGCCGACCAGACCTACCCCGACCTCTCGCTGCTGGTGATCGACACCGCCAGCGCCGAAGACCCCACTGCCCGGGTGCATGCCGTCGTGCCCTCGGCCCACGTCCACCGCCTCGAGGCCGACCCCGGCTTCGGCGCCGCCGCCAACCTGGTGCGGGAGCTGGTGGAGGGGGCGGCCTTCTATGCCTTCTGCCACGACGACGTGGCGTTCGAGCCCGACTCGCTGCGCGCGCTGGTGGAGGAGGCGTTCCGGTCCAACGCCGGGATCATCGGGCCCAAGCTCGTCTCGTGGATCGACCCGCGGCGCCTGCTCCAGGTGGGGATGGCCGTCGACAAGACCGGTGTGGCGGCGCCGCTCGCCGAGCGCGGCGAGCTCGACCAGGAGCAGCACGACGCCGTGCGCGACGTCTTCGTGGTGCCGGGCGCCTGCACCGTGGTCCGCGCCGACCTGTTCGAGGCGCTCGACGGGTTCGACCCCGGCATCGGACTGCTCGGCGACGACGTCGACCTCTGTTGGCGCGCCCATGCACTCGGTGCCCGGGTGCTGATCGGCCCCGCCAGCCGCGTGCGCCACCTCGAGGCCCTCGGCGAGCGCAGGCCGGTCGACGACCGGCGCCGCCTGCTCGCCCGGCACCGGCTCCGCACCTCGCTCGTGGCCTACGGGTGGTTCCACCGCCTCCGGGTGCTGCCCCAGGCGGCGCTGATCGCGGTGGTCGAGGCCGTGTACGCCCTGGTCTCGGGCCATCCCGGCCACGCCCGCGACGTCCTCGGCGCGTGGCCTTGGAACCTGCGCCGCGCCGGCGAGATCCGTCGACGGCGCAAGGCCCTCGGTGCGGCGCGCCGGGTGAAGGACGGCGAGATCCGGGACCTCCAGGTGCGCGGCAGCGCCCGCTTCAACGCGTTCTTGCGCGGGCAGTTCACCGAGCGGGAGGACCGGGTGGCCACCTTCGCCCGCTCCTCGCGCGACCTCGCCGGATCGCTGCGCGACGGCGCGCGCCAGCTCACCGGGGCCTTCGCCATCCTGCTCACCGTGCTGGTGATCGTGTCGTCGCGCGGCCTCCTGGTCGACGGCATCCCGGCCGTGGGCGAGCTCGCCCGCTTCCCTGACAGCCCCCGGGCGCTGCTGGAGGCCTTCTGGAGCGGGTGGCGACGCGACGGCCTGGGCGGCCCCGGTGCCCAGCCCACCGGGTACGCGATCCTGGGGCTCCTGGGCTACCTGTCGCTCGGGGCCATGGACCTGCTGCGCGGCGTGCTCATCGTCGGGTGCGTGCCGGTGGGGGCGCTCGGCGCGTGGCGACTGGCCCGGCCCATCGGCTCCACCCGGGCCAGCGTGGCCGCCTTCGCCGTCTACCTCGCCCTGCCGGTGCCCTACAACGCCCTGGCCCGCGGCTCGTGGAGCGGGCTGCTCGTGTACGCCGCCTCCCCGTGGATCCTCCTGCTGCTCGGCCGGGCCAGCGGTGTGGCCCCGTTCGGGCCGGTGGGCGCCGAGCCCGACGAGCCCCAAGCGCTCCTCGTGCGCCGCCGGCTGGTGCCGCTGACGCTGTCGCTCGGGCTGCTCCTCGCCGCGGTGGCGGCCTTCGTGCCCTTCGTGATCCCCGTGGTCCTCGTGGTCGCCGTGGCCACGAGCGTGGGCTCGCTGCTGTGCTTCCGCGTGGCGGGGGTGACCCGGGCGCTCGCCGTGGCCGTGGCTGCCTCGGCGCTGGCCCTCGTCCTGCACGTGCCGTGGAGCCTCGACCTCCTGCGCTCGCCCCACCCCTGGGACGCCATCACCGGCGTGGGCTCCACGGCCGGTGGCCCGCTCACGTTGGGTCGCATCCTCCGGTTCGAGAGCGGGCCGTGGGGGGCGCCGCCGCTCGGTTGGGCCTTCCTGCTCGCCGGTGCCCTCCCTGTGGTCATCGGGCGCTCGTGGCGGCTGGAGTGGGCCGTGCGGGCGTGGCTCGTGGTGGTGGCCGGGTGGACCGTGCTGTGGGCGGGCCAGGAGGGACACCTCCCCGTGGCCCTGCCGGCCGCCGAGGTGGTCCTGGCCCCGGTGGCGGCCGCGCTGGCCCTGGCCGCTGCGCTCGGCCTGGCCGCCTTCGAGACCGACCTGCGCGCCTACCGCTTCGGCTGGCGCCAGGTCTTGTCGGTGGCCGCGGCCCTCGGGGTGGTGCTCGGCGCCCTTCCGCTCGCCAGCGGGTTGCTCGACGGTCGTTGGCGCATGCCCGACCGCGACTTCAACGGCTCGCTCGACTCGCTCGTGAGCACCGACGACCGCCCGGCGTTCCGGGTGCTCTGGGTGGGTGACGCCGAGCTGCTCCCCGTGAACGCATGGCGCTACGACCAGGATCTGGGATACGCCGCCACCGACCGCGGCGCGCCCACGGTCCTGGATCGCCTGCGCAGCGCTCCGCCCGGTGCGTCGTCGTTGCTGGCCGACGCCATCGAGCTGGCCGAGGACCGCCGTACCAACCGCCTCGGCCACCTGCTGGCGCCCATGGGGGTGCGGTACCTGGTGGTGCCCCTCCAGCTCTCGCCGTCGGGATCGGCCGCCGCCGATGCCTCGGGCGACGATGCCCTCGCCGCGGCCACGGCCCTGGCCGAGGTGCTGTCCCAGCAGCTCGACCTCGAGGAGGTGCCGGTCCGTGGCGGGATGGTGGTCTACCGCAACACCGCGTGGGCGTCCTCCCGGTCGGTCCTGCCGGCACGCGACGGCGACCGGACCGACTTCACCCAGGCCGTGGCTGACGACCTCTCCGCCGCCGAGGCCGCCCTTGCCGACGATCGCGGTGCCGTCGGCGCGACCGGCGAGGTCCCGGTGGAGGGCGACCTGCTCCTGGCCTCCACCGCCGATCCCGGCTGGGAGCTGCGCGTCGACGGTGTGCCCCTGGCCCGTGGGGAGACCTACGGCTGGGCGAACCAGTTCACCGCCACCCGCACCGGTGACGCTGCCCTCGCCTACGACACGCCCATCGGCCGCCGCCTCGCCGTGGCCGGTCAGCTGGTGCTGTGGGTGCTCGTGGTGGTGGTCCGCCGCCGGCTGCGTGCCGCCGAGCGCCGTGGCGCCGTCGCGCCGACCGAGCTCGGGGAGGTCGGCTGATGGCTCGACGCCAGGCCGCACGCCACGCTCGACGGGTCCGCCGGATCACCCCTCGCCGCTGGCTGCCCTTCCTCGCCCTCGTCGCCGTGATCGCGGCGTCCGTGGCCGTCAGCCGCCAGGACCAGGCCCCCGACCCCGTGCGCGACCGTCCGCCGGCACCGGCCACCCGCCTGCCGGTCGCCTCGCGCGCCGACGCCCTGTCAACCGCCTGGTACTGCGCCGGCGGCTCGGCCAGCGGGGCCGAGGGTCCCGCCGAGCTGTCGGTGGTCATCGCCAACGCCGAGTCCCGCGGCGCCACCGCCGAGGTCACCGCGGTCGGCTCGGAGGGGGGCGAGGCGAGCACCAGGGTCACCGTGCCGGCCAACGGGCGCGTCCGCGTGGTGGGCTCGGACCTGCTCTCCGACGCCTGGATCGGCATGTCGGTGGAGGTGCTCGGGGGCCGGGCCACCGTGGAGCGGGAGGTGTCGGGCCCGCTCGGGTTCGACGTCAGCCCGTGTTCGGCCGCCGCCGCCACTCGCTGGTACGTGCCATCGGGCTCAACCGTCCGTGGCGCGCAGCTGGACCTCGTGCTGTTCAACCCGTTCCCCGACGACACCAGCGTCGACATCACCTTCGCCACCGACGAGGGCCTTCGGTCCCCGCGGGCGCTGAAGGGGTTCTCGGTGCCGGGTCGCTCGGTGCGGGTGGTTCCCCAGGACGCCCTGCCGGCTCGCCGGCCCGAGGTGGCGGCCACCATCTCGGCCCGCACCGGCCGGCTGGTGGTGGATCGGGTGCAGCGCTACGACGGTACGGGCGACGCCGTCGCGGGAACCGGCGACGATCCGGTGGCGTCACCTGCTCCGGTGGGGATGGCGTCCACCGCCGCCATCCCCGCTCGCGCCGCTCGCTGGATCTTCCCCGATGCCGTGGTGGTCGAGGGCACCCGCACCCAGCTGGCGGTCTTCAACCCGAGCACCCGCTCGGCTCGCGTCGACGTGATCGTGGCCCACGAGGATCCTGAGCGGTACCCCGAGGTGGAGCCGATCGAGCTCACCCTCCGACCCCGGTCCGAGGAGTTGGTCGACCTCACCCAGGTGGTGGGCATCTCGCCCGGCGCCCCGTTCTCGCTCGACGTGCGCTCGCTCGACGGCGTGGCCGTGATCGCCGAGCAGCTGTCCTTCGGGGTGCCCGCGGCGGAGACCGCACCGGACGCCTCCGCCGCCGAGCCCGTGTCGGGGTTCGCGGTGGTGCCGGGAGCGCCGGTGGCCGCCACCTCGTGGTTGCTCGCCAGCCGCGGGTCGAGCTCGCGGCGCGCCGCCACCGTGGTGGTGGCGAACCCCGGCGCCCGATCGGTGAAGGTGCAGGTGGCCGAGCTCACCGACGGCCGGCGGGAAGCGGTCGCGGGCGCCGCGATGACCGTCGGGCCCGGTGAGCGCCGGGTGGTCGACCTGGCGGCCGGCGCCACCAGCGCCGCCCTGCTCGTCACGGCCGAGGGCCCCGTGGTGGTGGGCCACACCATGGTCGGCCTGCGGGGCCGGGGGGTGGCCCAGGCCCTCGCCACGCCGTTCCCCGAGACGGTGGAGCCGCTGACCGTGCGGGAGTAGCTTCCGGCACCGGCCAGAATGTTCGGGTGGTGCAGCTCGTCGTGGTGGTGGTGCTCGGTGCGGTGGCCATCGGTGTGGCCGCCGTCCTGCGGCGTCGGGACCGGGACGCCCCCGAGCAGGGTCCGTCCTACGCCGTGCCCACCCAGCTGGACCGGGGCGACTTCGTCCGGCCCGACGCGCCCTGGTTGGTGGTCGTGTTCTCCTCGTCCACGTGCCTGGCGTGCCAGGGCACGTGGGAGAAGGCGCATCTGCTCGAGTCCGACGAGGTGGCCACCCAGGAGGTGGAGGCGGTGCGCGACGTCGAGCTCCACCGGCGCTACGGCGTCGACGCCGTGCCGCTCGTGGTGGTGGCCGATGCCCGCGGGGTGGTGCGGCGCTCGTTCGTGGGGCCACCCACCGCCACCGACCTGTGGGCCGCGCTGGCCGAGCTGCGCGAGCCGGGCAGCGTCCCGCCCGGCTGCACGCACGATTGACCGGTCGGCGCCGCCCTCGCCGACCGGCTCGGTGGCGGTGCGGTCAGTCCTCGGTGCTGACGGGGGTGACCGGGGCGTGGTGGATCGTGGGCTCGGGTGCGTTGGCCGCCAGCTCGACGAGTCGGCGCACCTCGGTGCCGTCGAGCGTCTCGTGCTCGAGGAGGCCCCGGGCGACGAGGTCGAGGCCCTTGCGGTGATGGGTGAGCAGGTCCTCGCAGCGCTTCTCCGCGGCGCGGAGGATCTTCTCGACCTCCTCGTCGATCACCCGGGCGGC
>CAZIVZ010000054.1:0-11975 GCA_964542495.1 uncultured Aquihabitans sp. | reverse complement strand
GCAGCCGAGCTCACCACCGTCGGCAGCCGCGTGGCCGTGGTGCACGAGGGCACCGAGGTCCGCCGCTACGACGGCCTGGCACCCGACACCGACCACGACGTGGAGGGCTTCGCCTTTCGCACGCTGCCGGAGCCGGGGGAGCTGCTGGCCACCTTCGCCACCGTGAACGACGTGCACATCGGCGAGGAGGTGTGCGGGCTGATCGACGGGTCCGACGTGGGGCCGGTGTTCCGGTCGGCGCCGGGTGAGCCGCCCTACCCCGAGGTGATGAACCGTGGGGCGGTGGCCGAGATCGCGGCGATCGACCCGGCCGTGGTGGTGGTGAAGGGCGACCTGACCTCCACCGGCTCCGCCGAGGAGTACCGCGCCTTCCGCGAGCTCTACGACCCCGCGTTCGGCGATCGGCTGGTGGTGGTGCGGGGCAACCACGAGTCGTACAACCGGGCTCCCTACGACGCCGTGGCCCACCAGGAGCTGGCGCTGCCGGGCGCGATCCTGGCGGTGATCGACACGTCGGTCGACGGCGAGGTGGCCGGCACCGTCACCGCCGAGCAGCTCGACTGGCTCGACGAGCTCGGCCAGCGGGCTGACCGGCCCGTGCTGGTGTTCGGCCACCACCACCTGGGCGACCGCGACGCCCGGGAGAAGGCCGACCGCACCTTCGGCATCGACGTCGACGCGTCCGAGGCGCTGGTGGCGCTGGTGGCCCGCCGGCCCGCCATCCGCGGCTACTTCGCCGGGCACACCCACCGCAACCGGGTGCGGCACTTCCCGGCCAGCGGCGACGTGCCCTGGGTCGAGGTGGCGTGCGTGAAGGACTACCCCGGGGCGTGGGCCGAGTACCGCGTCCACGAGGGCGGGGTGCTGCAGATCCACCACCGGATCTCCACCCCCGACGCCCTCGCCTGGACCGAGCAGACCCGCCACCAGTACCACGGGCTCTACCGCGACTACGCCTTCGGCTCCCTGGCCGACCGGTGCTTCGCCATCCCCGCCACCCGTACCGCCGAGAGGACCTGAACGTGGCCGACCACATCTTCGACCACCACGAGGTGGTGTCAGCGTTCCGCTACGCCAGCACCTGGTGGCGCTCGCTCGCCGGCGCCGTGGAGGACGAGCAGTGGGACGCCCCGGGCCTCGGCGAGTGGACCGTGCGCGAGCTGGTGGCCCACACCGACCGCGCCTTCAAGACCTTGCTCGAGTACGCCGAGGCCGACGTGAAGGACCCCACCGAGATCTACTCGGCGGCCACGTACTTCCGGATCGTGCTGGCCGAGCAGACCCCGCACGTGCACATCGCGGCGCGAGCCAGGCGGGAGGCCGCGGAGACGTCCGACTGGGTGAGCGCCACCGACGACCTCGCGGCGCGTGCCGGCGCCCTCGTGGAGCGCAGCGCTCCGGACCACCCCATGCACCTGATGGTGGGGGTGATGCAGCTCGACCAGTACCTGGCCACCCGGGTGGTGGAACTCGTCGTGCACGGCCTCGACCTGTCCCGAGCGCTCGGGATCCCCACGTCGGCTCCCGTGGAGTCGGCTCGGGTGGCGCTCACCGTGCTGCTCGACCTGGCCAGCGGCAGCGACGTGTCACAGGTGGTCCGCCTGCTCACCGGACGAGCCGCCGACCTGCCCCTCACCCACGTCCTGTCGTGACCCGCGAGGTCGGCCCGCCCGGACCGGGCGACGGGCCGCTGCACGACCTCCGGGTGGTCGACCTGGCCACCGTGGTGGCCGGCCCCGGCTGCGCTCGGTACCTGGGCGACTTCGGCGCCGACGTGATCAAGGTGGAGCGCCCGGGCACGGGGGACACCACCCGGGCCATGGGCTGGACCGACCCGGCCGACGACGTGACGCTGTGGTGGAAGCTCGCCGGGCGCAACAAGCGCACCGTGGTGCTGGACCTCAAGGACCCCGACGACCTCGACGTGGTCCGACGCCTGATCGCCACGGCCGACGTGCTGGTGGAGAACTTCCGGCCCGGCACCCTGGAGCGGCTGGGGCTGGACCCGGTGGCGCTGATCGCCGCCAACCCGCGCCTGGTGGTCACCCGAGTGAGCGGGTTCGGCCAGGACGGTCCCTACGCCCAGCGGCCCGGCTTCGCCACGTTGGCCGAGGCCATGTCGGGGTTCGCCGCCATCAACGGCGAGCCCGACGGGGCGCCGCTGCTGCCGCCGATCGCCCTCACCGACGAGGTCACGGGGTTGGCCGCCGCCTTTGCCACCCTGGTTGCGCTGCACTCGGGCGTCGGCCAGGTGGTCGACGTGAACCTGCTCGAGTCGCTGTTCCAGCTGATGGGCCCGCTCATGAGCCTCTGGGAGCTGCGCGGGGAGCTCCAGCCCCGGCTCGGCTCGGGCATCCCCTACTCGGTGCCGCGGGGCACCTACCGCTGCGCCGACGGCCGCTGGGTGGCCATCTCCACCAGCGCCGAATCGGTGGCCGTGCGGGTGATGGAGCTGGTGGGACTGGGGGGCGATCCCCGCTTCGAGGGCTTCGCGGGCCGGATCGCTCACCGCGACGAGGTCGACGCCACCGTGGCCGCCTGGTGCGCGGCGCGGCCGCTCGCCACCGTGCTGGCCGAGTTCGAGGCCGCCCACGCCGCCGCCGCGCCCGTCTACACCATGGCCGAGCTGGCCGAGGACCCCCACGCCCAGGCCCGCGGTCTGGTGGCCGACGTCGGCGGCACGCCCATGCAGGGGCTCGTCGCCCGACTCTCGGCCACGCCCGGGAACCTGCGCTGGGCGGGCCGGCCGCTCGGTGCCGACACCGAGTCGGTGCGGGCCGAGCTCGCCGCCCTCGCCCCTGCACCCGACGCCGGGCCCGACCCGCACCCGCCAACCCCGGAGGCCACCCCGTGACCGAGCCGCTCGACGTGCCCGCCCTCCTCGCCGAGCTGACGCTCCGGGAGAAGGCGTCGCTGGTGTCGGGGCAGGGGTTCTGGTGGACGCGGGCCGTGCCGCGCCTCGGCGTGCCCTCGATCATGGTGAGCGACGGTCCCCACGGCCTGCGCAAGCAGGATCGCCGCAACGACCACCTGGGCATCGACGCCAGCCTCCCGGCCACCTGCTTCCCCACGGCGTCGGCCCTGGCCTCGTCGTGGGACCCCGACCTCGTGCGTTCGGTGGGCGACGCCATCGGCGCCGAGGCCCGGGCCCAGGGCGTGTCGGTGGTGCTCGGGCCCGGCATCAACATCAAGCGCAGCCCGCTGTGCGGCCGCAACTTCGAGTACCTGTCGGAGGACCCGCACCTGTCGGGGGTGCTCGGCGCCGCCATGGTGGCGGGCATCCAGGGCCGACGGGTGGGCACGTCGCTCAAGCACTTCGCCGTGAACAACCAGGAGGCCGACCGGCTGCGGGTGAGCGCCGATGTGGACGAGCGTCCGCTGCGGGAGATCTACCTCGCTGCCTTCGAGCACGTGGTGCGCACCACCCAGCCGTGGACGGTCATGTGCAGCTACAACCGCATCAACGGCGTCTACGCGTCGCAGGACCCGTGGCTGCTCACCGAGGTGCTGCGAGGCGAGTGGGGGTTCGAGGGCCTGGTGGTGTCCGACTGGGGGGCGGTCGACGATCCGGTCGCAGCGGTGGCCGCCGGGCTCGACCTGGAGATGCCCTCCACGGGTGGCGCCAGCGCGGACCTGCTGGAGGAGGCGCTGGGCTCGGACGCGCTCGACCCGGACGTGCTCGACGTGGCGGTGGGCCGGGTGCTGCGCCTGGTGGCCCGCTCGGGCGAGGCCGGCCACCCCGATGGCGAGGCAGCCTTCGACGCCGACGCGCACCACGCCCTGGCCCGGCGGGTGGCGGCCGACGGCGCGGTGCTGCTCCGCAACGAGCGGGGGGTGCTGCCGCTCGCCCTGGCCGAGGGGCGCCTCGCCGTGATCGGGGAACTGGCCCGGACGCCGCGCGTCCAGGGCGCCGGCAGCTCCAAGGTGAACCCGACGCGCGTGGACGACGCCCTGCGCGCGCTGCGCGAGGGCGTGGCCCGCGACGTGGAGGTCGACTTCGCCCCCGGGTACGGCGTCGACGACCCGCGCGCCGACGTGGAGGCCCTGCGCGCCGAGGCGGCGGCCGTCGCGCGCGCCGCCGATGCGGTGGTGGTGTTCCTCGGGCTTCCCCCCAGCTACGAGTCCGAGGGCTTCGACCGCGACCACCTCGACCTGCCCGAGGAGCAGGTGGCGCTGCTCGAGGCCGTGGCCGCGGTGGCCGACGACGTGGTGGTGGTGCTGGTGAACGGCGCCGTGGTGGCGGTGGACGGTTGGCTCCACCACCCGGCGGCCCTGCTCGAGGCGTGGCTCGGCGGCCAGGCCGGGGGCGGCGCCGTCGCCGATGTGCTGCTGGGAGCGGTGAACCCGTCGGGCCGGCTGGCCGAGACCGTGCCGGTGCGCCTGGCCGACACGCCCGCCCACCTCAACTTCCCGGGCGAGGACCGCCACGTGCGCTACGGCGAGGGCCTGCACGTCGGCTACCGCTGGTACGACGCGCTGGACCGCCCCGTCTCCTTCCCGTTCGGCCACGGGCTCTCGTACACCACCTTCGAGCACACCGATCTCGCCGTGCGGGTGCTTCCACACACCGCAGACGGAGGCGCCGGGTGGCGCGGCCCCGATCGCCTGGAGGTCTCGATCACCGTCACCAACACCGGGCCGGTGCGGGGCAAGGAGGTGGTGCAGGTCTACGTGGGCGACCCTGCGGCCGCCGTGGCCCGGCCGGTGCGCGAGCTCAAGGGCTTCGCCAAGGTGGGCCTCGAACCGGGCGAGTCGACCACCGTGACGGTGGTGCTGGCCGAGCGGGACCTCTCGTACTGGTCCACCCGGGCCGGGCGCTGGGTCTTCGAGCCGGGCGCCTTCGAGGTGGCGGTGGGAGCGTCGTCGCGGGACCTCCGGCAGGTCTCGGTGATCGAGGTGGACGGCCCACCCCTGGCCCTGCCGCTCGACCGCGAGAGCACGCTGGGGGAGTGGCTCGAGCACCCGGTGGGCCACGAGGTCGTGCTCGAGGCCCTGCGCTCGGGCCCCGGCGGCGACCTCAGCGGCCTGGTCGACGACCCCGACCGGCGGCGCATGCTCGGGTCGTTCCCGCTGAAGCGCCTGGCCTCGATGTTGGGGATGGGCCGGCCGGAGGCGCTGGTCGACGCCCTGTTGGCCCGGGTCGAGGGGTGAGCGTGGCGAGAGGGGGCCGCGCTCGTCGACCCAACGTGGTCCTGATCAACTGCGACGACCTCGGCTACGGCGACCTCGGCTGCTACGGCTCCACCCGCAACCGGACCCCGGCCGTCGACCGGCTGGCGGCCGAGGGCCTGCGCTTCGAGTCCTTCTACATGGCGTCGCCGGTCTGCTCGCCGTCTCGCGCTGCCCTGCTCACCGGGTGCTACCCGCCCCGCATCGGGTTCGGTTCGTTCGACGGGCTGCCGGTGCTGTTCCCGGGGCAGGGGATCGGCCTGGCCGGTACCGAGGTCACCCTGGCATCGGTGCTGCGCGATGCCGGGTACCGCACCCAGATGGTCGGGAAGTGGCACTGCGGCGACCAGCGCGGCTTCCTGCCCACCGACCACGGCTTCGACCACTTCTTCGGCCTGCCGTACAGCAACGACATGGGCCGTCAGGCGCCCATGGCCAGCGGCCCGTTCGCCCCGCCGCCTGGAACCGAGCCGACCTACCTCCCGCCGCTGCCGTTGCTGGACGACGGCGAGGTGATCGAGCAGCAGCCCGACCAGGCCGCCCTCACCGAGCGCTACGTGACCGAGGCCGTCCGCTTCCTCCGCGACGCCGGCGACGACCCGTTCTTCCTGTACCTCGCCCACCTGTACGTGCACGTGCCCCTGTACGTGCCGGACCGCTTCGCCCGGGAGTCGGCCAACGGTGCCTACGGCGCCGCGGTGGCGGCGATCGACTGGGCGACGGCGGCGATCGTCCACGAGCTGCACGAGCTCGACCTCGAGCGCGACACGATCGTGGTCTTCACGAGCGACAACGGGTCGCGCGGGAAGGACGGGGGGAGCAACGAGCCGCTGCGCGGCGCCAAGACCACCACCTGGGAGGGCGGCATGCGCGTGCCGTGCATCGTGCGGTGGCCCGGACGGGTGGTCCCGGGCCGAACCACCGGCGAGGTGGCCACGGCCATGGACCTCTACCCAACCCTCGCGGCGATCTGCGGCGCCGAGGTTCCCGACGATCGCCCCATCGACGGCCGCGACATCAGCGAGCTGCTCCTCGACCCGGAGGCGACCTCGCCGCACGAGGCGTTCCTCTACTACTGGATGGACGACCTCGAAGCGGTGCGGGTCGGGCGCTGGAAGCTCCACCTGGCCAAGCACGGCCGGGAGCACACGGCGCTGCACGACCTCGAGGCCGACCCGTCCGAGGCCCACGACCTGGCCTCGGCGCACCCCGACGTGGTGGCCGAGCTCGAAGCCCATGCCGAACGAGCCCGGGCCTCGCTGGGCGACGCCCGCACGGCGCGGGTGGGCCGAGACGTGCGCCCGGCCGGGCGCGTGGCACACCCCGTGGCGCTCACCGCCTACGACCCCGACCACCCCTACCTCCTGGCCGAGTACGACCTCCCCGACCGGGGTTGACGGGGGCCTTCCCAGTCGGCCCGGTCCCTCGGGCACGGTTACCATCCGGACGTCTGGGACTGGCCTCCGGTCCCTGTCCAGGAGGTAGCGAACATGAGGTTGCGGCAGGTCTTCCGCTCCCGGTCGGGTGCCCACGGGTCGAGCGCACCGCCCTCCGCCGCCGAGGCGCCCACGACCGTTCCCACCGACCCGGTGACCGAGGCCGACGCCCTGGTCGCCGCGGGCAAGCTGGTGGAGGCGGTCGACGTGCTCGCCGCCCACAACCGCCACCACCCCGATCAGGACCTCGAGGGGCGCCTCATCGACCTCCGCCATCGGGCCGGGGCTGCCGTCCGCGCCCCCCGCCTCGCCGGGCCGTGGCCACCCGAGTACGCCGATCCCTTCCCCGATCTGGTGGGTCAGATCCCCGAGGTCGCCGCCGGCGAGCTCACCACCGAGCTGCTCGGTGGCGCCGTCGTCCACCACGGTGCGCTGCTGGTGCGCGGCGCCTTCGGCGACGAGCAGGTGCGTCGTCTCGTGGACGCCATCGAGACCACCCACCAGAACCTGCCCGAGGCGCCCGACGAGGCGCCGACGCCCAGCGCCTGGTACCGGCCGTTCCCCACGACCCAGCACGACAACGTGCTGCGACGCATGGTGGCGCGCCAGGGCGGCACGTGGCTCGGCGACTCGCCCGCCAGCACCGAGATCGTGCTGGGGGAGCTCGACGACGCCGGCATCACCTCGGCCATCGCCGGGCACCTCGGCGAGCGGCCGGTGTTCTCGCTCCAGAAGTCCACGCTCCGCCGTTCGCTTCCGAACTACAACCTGGTTGCCTGGCACCAGGATGGGTCGTTCTTCGATCGCGACGTACGCACCATGAACGTGTGGGTGGCCCTGTCGCCCTGCGGTGGCGACTACCCGTCGCCCGGGCTCGAGGTGCTTCCCGCTCGCCTCGACATCCTCCCGGTCGACGGGGTGATGACCAAGCACTCGGTGTCCTACGACCTGGTGGCCGAGTTGGCCGAGACCACCCCGCTCGTGATCCCGCGCTTCGAGCCGGGCGACGCCCTGCTCTTCGACGAGCACCTCCTGCACCGCACCCACCTCACCGAGGGGATGAGCGAGATCCGTTACGCCCTCGAGTGCTGGTTCTTCGCCCCCTCGAACATCACCAGCGACTACGTCCCGCTCCTCGCGTGACGACCGAGCGGCCGCGAGGTCCTACCGCCGATCCGGCGTGGTGGACCTTCGTCGGGCTGCTCGTGGTGGCGGTGCCGCTCTACGTCGTCCGGGCGCGGGCCCAGTGGTTCTTCGGCGACGAGTGGGCGTTCCTCGTGGAGCGCGACGCCGGCAGCATCAGCGGGCTGTTCGCGCCGCACCAGGAACACTGGGTCACGCTGCCGGTGATCGCCTACCGGACCCTGTGGAACGTGGTCGGGCTCCACAGCTACAAGCCCTACCTGACGATGGCGCTGGCCACGCACCTCGCGGTGGTGGTGCTCCTGCGGGCCGTGCTGCGCCGGATCGGCGTGAGCCCCTGGATCGCCACGATCTGCGCGGCGGTGCTCCTCTTCTACGGCAGCGGCTCGGAGAACATCGTCTGGGGGTTCATGGTCACCTTCACCGGGGCGCTGGCCTTCGGCCTGGCGCAGTTCCTGCTGGCCGACCACGCCGGTTCGTCCTGGCGCCGGGATCTGGCCGCGGCAGCCTGCGGGCTCGGCGCCCTGATGTGCTCGGGCCTCGGGCTGGTGGTGCTGGGCGTGGTCGCCGTGGCCGTGCTGGCCCGCCGGGGCGTCCGACCGGCGCTGCGGGCGACTGCGCCGGGGCTCGCCGCCTACGTGGCGTGGCGGTGGGCCTACGGCACCGACGCGCGGGACCCCGCCGAGCGGGTGCGGGTGATCGTCGCCTTCGCCCGTGACGGGCTGGCCACCGCGATGGCCTCGGCCACCCCGCACGTCGTGGTGTCGGTTGCGGTCGGGCTCGTGGTGGGGGCGGGCCTGGCCCTGCTGGTGTGGCGCCACCGACGCTCGTGGGACCGGCTCCGCTTCGACCTGGCCGTCCCCGTGTCCATGGCCGCGGCGGCCGTGGGCTTCTACCTGGTGGTCGGGCGGTCTCGGGTCGAGTTCTTCGGCATGGCCTACGCCACCCGGGGCCGGTTCCTCTACGTGGCCGTCGCCCTCGTGCTGCCGCTGGTGGCCGTCGGCGCCGACGAGGTGGTCCGGCGCTGGCCCCGGGCGCTGGTGCCCGTGGCGGTGCTGCTGCTGGCCGGCGTGCCCGCCAACATCGACGCCATCGGCGTCCACCGCAACCGCGCCGTCCCGCCGGCCACGGTGCTCGCTGCGGCCGCCTCCCCGGACCTCGGGCCGGCTGATCCCAGCCTGCACCCGTGGCCGGACATCCTCTCGCTCGGGGTGATCACCGCGGGTTGGCTCCAGGAGGGCGTGGCCGACGGGCGCATCCCGGGCTCCTACGAGCCGACGCCGGACCAGCGGGCCGAGGCCAGCGCCGTGCTCGCGCTGGTCGTGGAGCCCCCGGCCGACGAACTACCGACCGACTGCCCGGCCCTGGCCGAGGAGGTGCGGACCGAGGTGTCGCCTCGTCGCCCCCTCGTGGTGTCCGGCGTGACCACCGTGTGGGTGCTCGGTCCCCACGGCGGCCGGTCCGCCCCCCGGCAGGTGGGGAGCTTCGAGCCTCGCCGGATCACCACCACCGGGCGGACCCTGACGCTGCTGGTCCGCCCCGATCCCGGGCTCTACCCCGAGGCCCTCTGCCGGTAGCCGCCCACCGGTCGCGGGGCCTCTGTTCGGAGTAGGCGTTCAGGTCCATCGGGAGCGCAGCGAATCCGGGGGCACGGTCGCGCCCGAGCGCGCCACCATGGGTGGCGATGGCCCGCTTCTTCACCGCCGACCTCCACCTCGGGCACCGCAACATCGCCCGGTACGAGCCCGAGCGCGCCCTCGCGGCCGGGGTCGCCCCGCTCGGGGGATCGGCCGACGACCGCACCCAGGCGCGCCTCGACACCTTCCTCATCGACCGCTGGAACGAGGTCGTCGGCCCCGACGACGAGGTGTGGGTCCTCGGCGACGTGGTCATGGGGCAGCTCGAACGCACGCTCACCAGCCTGGGGCGCCTGCTCGGCCACGTCGTGCTCGTCCCCGGCAACCACGACCGGGTCTGGGCCGGCGAGTCACGGCGTGACCTGTGGTGGGACCGGTACCTGGCCTCCGGCATCGACGAGATCGTCGACGGCCCGGCCTCGCTCGAGCTGGCCGATGGCACCGTGGTCGACGTCGACCACTTCCCCTACCGCGGCGACCACGCCGACGTGGACCGCTTCGTCGACTGGCGCCCCGAGGACCGTGGGCGGGTGCTCCTCCACGGCCACGTCCACTCCACCTGGCGCACGAACGGTCGCATGATCAACGTCGGCGTCGACGTGTGGGACCACGCGCCCGTGCCCGAGCACCAGGTGATCGACCTGGTCGCCGCCGCCGGCGACGGGTAGCCACCCCGACCGAGGTGCGCGCGTTCGAGGTCGTCCAGCAGCATCGAGCACGCGCACCTCGGACGCCGGTCTCGAAGGTGCGCGCGTTCGACGTCGTCCAGCAGCATCGAGCACGCGCACCTCCAGGCCACGACCGCCCGTCGGCGAAATGGACAGGTGCGCTACATTTGGCGACGCCCAACCACCGGGGCGGCCGCCCGCGCCACCGGGTGTACGTCCCTCGTCCGAAGCCGAGGAGCCATGGGATTCGTGATGGTGCCTGTTCCCGAGGAACACGTGGAAGAGGCGATGACCATGATCCTTCGGATCTCGGCCCGTGCCCGCCTCAAGGACTGGGACCAGGCCGCCCTCAGCGAGCTGTTCCACGGCCTCGACGAGCCGAGCAAGTCGGTCCTCTCTGCCGTGGCGCGCGCCACACTGGGCAAGCAGACCATCGACGACCTGGCCGTGTCCGAGGCCATCGAGCTCACGCGCCGCGAGGTGCTCGGCATCACCCGCGAGTGCAACGAGGAGGCCAACGGCCTCGGGTTCCCGCCGGCGGTCGTGATCCGCCAGGACATCGAGACGCTGCCCAACGGGCGGACCCGTGAGCAGCGCCTCCTCACCATGACCCCGGAGCTGGCGGCGATGGTCCGAGAGGCCGAGCAGGAGGAGCTGCGCGCCGCGCCGCACCCGCTGCTGAGCGACCAGGCGTGACCGACACCACGGTGCCCGCCGGCAGCACGTCGCCCGACGACGGGCCGGAGCTGCGGCCCTACTCCGACACGCTGTACGTCTGGGAGCCCCACAGCGCTCGCATGCCGCCGATGCGGCCCTACCTGCAGGACGCGTGGGACCGTCGCCGCTTCGTGGTGGCCTTCGCCAAGGCCGACCTCCGCGGCCCGCGCTCGCGCACCCGTCTGGGTGAGGTGTGGGCCGTGATCGATCCCCTGTTCCAGGCGGCCATCTACTGGTTCCTGATCACCATGATCCGGAGTGCCCCGAGCCAGGATCGGACCTACCGGCTGACCATCTTGATCTCGGGCATCTTCCTCTTCACGTTCAGCACCACCGTCGTGAGCGGCGGCGGACGGGCGATCATCCGCAACAAGGGGCTGATGCTCAACTCCACCTTCCCCCGGATCCTGCTCCCCGCCACCGAGACCTACAAGGGCATCCTCGACCTCGGCCCCTACCTGCTGGTGTACGCGGTGATCCACCTGATGCTCGGCGGCCCAATCGGGCCGGGGATCTTCTTCCTGCCCCTGCTGTTGGCCTTGCAGGTGATGATCAGCGTGGGGGTGGCCCTCATCTTCGCCACCCTCACCGTGTACATCTCCGACATGTCGAACATCCTCGACTACATCATGCGGGTGCTGTTCTTCACCACGCCGATCCTGTACCCGGTCAGCCAGCTCGGACCCGTGGCCACGACGCTCTTGCAGCTCAACCCGTTCTTCGCCCTGTTCGCCTGCTACCAGGCCGTGGTCACCGGGACCCTCCCGAGCGGGCGGTACGTGGTGCAAGCCGTGGCGTGGGCGTGCGGCCTGCTGTACCTGGGCGTTCGCACCTTCGTCTCTCGCGAGCGCGAGTTCGCGCTGCGGCTCTGACCATGGCCGACACCGCACCCGTCCTGCCGCCGGCCATCGAGGTCGACCACCTCTCCACGTCGTACCGCGTGCACATGAAGGGCACGTCGGTGCTCGGTGGCTTCTCCGACCTGCTCAAGCGGGGTCAGGCGTCCGACCGCGTGGTGCCGGCCATCCGAGACGTCTCGTTCTCGGTCCCCCAGGGCACCGTGCTCGGCGTGATCGGGCGCAACGGGGCCGGCAAGAGCACCTTGCTGCGCTGCCTGGCCGGCATCTTGATCCCCGAGGAGGGCAGGGTGGTCATGCGCGGGCGCATCTCCACCCTCCTCACCATGGGGGTCGGGATGAACATCA
>CAZIVZ010000053.1:0-11997 GCA_964542495.1 uncultured Aquihabitans sp. | reverse complement strand
CACGGGCGAGAGGGAGCGCTGCTGATCATGGAGTTCCTGCCACCGGTCGGTTGGGCCGACGTCGCCACCAGGCGGGACCTCGATGCCTTGGGCGACCTGCTCGCTCGCGACATCGAGGGAGCGAAGCACGAGCTGCGGGCGGAGATCGCCGGGTTGGAGGTGCGGATGCTCACCGCGTTCGGCGCCTTTCGAGACGAGGTCCACGCAGAGCGCCGGGCCATGTCCCGGGCGGTGATCCTGGCCCTAGTGGTCGCGCTGATCTCCATGGTGGTGTCCACGAATGGTCTCGGCTGACTCGAGGACTTGGGCGCGGCCTGCTCCATCTCCAACGGCGTTCTAGGTAGAGATCTGGCTCGTCAGCAGCCAGATCCATACCGAGAACGTGGGGGGCCGGCGGCGACAGCGGGGCTGACGCCTTCGGCGTCAGATCGGGAGGTCACGGCCAGCTCGTACTGTGGGAGGAGCGAGGCGGGCGTGGGTCCCGTCGGCGGGGGAGGGTCGGTGTCGCACGTCGGGCTGGTCATCGGGACCGAGGACTCGACGCCGCTCGAGTTCTGGGTGGCGGTCGCGCCGGGCGAGCACCTCCAGCTCGATGACGTCGTGGCCCTGGAGCGCATCTTGCCCACCGGGGAGCGCGTGCGGATCTACGGCATCGTCGGCCAGGTGCGGGCCCGCCACGAGGGCGCCCGGTTCCAGAGCGACGTGTTCCTCATCGCCGATGGCGTCCTGCCCGCCGAGGTGTCCGAGGCCGCCCTCATCCAGCCCACCCGCTTCGAGCCCGAGCAGTTCGTGCCGCCGCTACCGGGCACGCCGGTGCGCCGCGCCACCGGCGATGAGCGGGACCTGGCCCTCGACTTCGACGGCGTGGAGCACCGCCTGCCCGCCGGAACGTCCCGAGACGGCGAGCCGGTGTGGATCGACCTCGACTTCGTCGACGGCACCAAGGGCGCCCACGTCAACATCTCGGGCATCTCGGGCGTGGCCACCAAGACCAGCTACGCCACCTTCCTGCTCTACGCCATGTTCGGCTCGGGCGTGCTCGGCGCCGAGGCCCCCAACACCAAGGCCCTCATCTTCAACGTCAAGGGCGAGGACCTCCTCTTCCTCGACCACCCCAACACGCAGCTCGACCCCGACCAGGCCGAGCGCTACGCCCACCTGGGGTTGAAGGCGGAGGCGTTCGGTGACGTGGGCATCCTTGCCCCGCCCCGCAAGGGATCGGCCAACGCCACGCCCCACACCGGCGCCCGCCAGACCGGCGTGGCCCCCCTGCTGTGGACCCTCCGCGACTTCTGCGAGCAGCGGCTGTTCCCGTTCCTCTTCGCCGACGCCGAGGACGAGCGCCAGCAGTACACGATCGTGGTGCAGGCCGTGACCGCCCAGCTCCACGACGCCGCCCGCCACGACTCGGCCCACGACGGCGCCGTGCGCATCGACGGCACCACGGCCCGGACGTTCCGAGACCTCGTCGACATCGTCATCGACAAGCTCACCGACGACGACCCCGACCCGCACTGGACCGGTCGGGCGGTGGGCACCGGCACCATCAACGCGTTCGTGCGGCGTCTGGCCTCGTCGATCGGCCACCTGGAGCACGTCATCCGGGCTGACATCGCCGAGGTGAACACCTACAAGCTCGACCTCGACGCCCACCAGGTGACCGTGGTCGACATCCACCAGCTCCACGACCGGGCCAAGCGCTTCGTGGTCGGCGTGATCCTCCGCCAGGCCTTCGAGGCCAAGGAGGCGTCGGGCGTGGCCCGCCCGCTCCAGTTCATCGTCCTCGACGAGCTCAACAAGTACGCGCCGCGAGACGGCTCCAGCCCGATCAAGGAGATCATCCTCGATGTCGCCGAGCGGGGCCGGTCCCTCGGCATCGTGCTCGTGGGCGCCCAGCAGACCGCCAGCGAGGTGGAGCGCCGCGTGGTGGCCAACAGCGCCATCCGCGTCGTCGGCCGCCTCGACGCCGCCGAGGCCCGGCGCGACGAGTACGGGTTCCTGCCCCAGGTCCAGCGCCAGCGCGCCACCATCCTCAAGCCCGGCTCCATGTACGTCCACCAGCCCCGGCTCCCCGTGCCGCTGCTGGTGGAGTTCCCGTTCCCGGCGTGGGCCACCCGCTCGGCCGAGGCCCGCACCGCCGCCGGCGGCCTGGCGTCCGACGACGACTTCGACGGCCTGACGTGATGGGCGGCCTCACCTGATGGCGACCGTCCTCCACACGTCGGACTGGCACGTCGGCAAGACCATCCGCGGCAACAGCCGGGCCGACGAGCACCGCGCCGTGCTGGGCGAGATCACCGCCATCGCCGCCGAGCGCGCCGTGGACCTGGTGGTGGTGGCAGGGGACCTGTTCGAGACCGCCGCCCCGTCGCCCGAGTCCGAACAGATCGTCTACCGCGCCCTGCTCGACCTGGCCGACACCGGCGCCACGGTGGCGGTCGTCTCCGGCAACCACGACAACGCCCACCGCCTGCGCGCCGTGGCCCCCGTGTTCGAGCGGGGACAGGTGCACCTCCTCACCGAGCCCACCCGCCCCGACGCCGGCGGCGTCCGGCGCCTCACCCTGCGCTCGGGCGAGGATCTGTCGCTGGCCATGCTCCCGTTCGTGTCCCAGCGCGGCATCGTGAAGGCCGACGCCCTCATGGGCGACGCCGCCTTCGCCCACGCCCAGGCCTACGCCGACACGCTGAGCCGGCTCATCGGCCGCCTCTGCGACGAGCTCGACCCCGGCCTGCCCGCCCTGCTCGTCACCCACGCCTTCGTCCTCGGCGGCGCGCTCGGCGGCGGGGAGCGGGCCGCCCACCTGGTGGACGAGTACGCCGTGGTCACCCAGTCGTTCCCGGCCACGGTGGGTTACGTGGCCCTCGGCCACCTCCACCGGGCGCAGAAGCTCCCCGGCGCCACCGCCATCCACTACTGCGGTTCGCCGCTCCAGCTCGACTTCGGCGAGACCAGCGAGGCCAAGCAGGTCAACCTGGTGGACCTGGCCGTCGGGAAGCCGGCCAAGGTCACCCCGGTGGAGCTGACGCAGGGCTCGCGGCTGTTCACCCTCAGCGGCACCGTGGCCCAGATCGTTGACGCCGCGGCCGGGCTGCCCGACACGGGCTGGTTCCGGGCCCGGGTCAGCGAGCCGCGTCGGGTCGGGCTGGCCGACGAGCTGCGGGCCCGGATGGGCGATCGCGGCGAGCGGCTGGTCGACGTGCTGGTCACCGCGACCGAGGCGCCCGGCCCCGACCCGCGCCGGTCCCGCGAGGGCCGCAGCCCCCACGAGCTGTTCGAGCAGTTCCTGGCCGAGCGCGCCGTGGACGACCCCCGGCTCCTCGCCCTCTTCGACGACCTCCACGGGTCCGTCCTCGAACCGGAGGAGGCGCGGTGAGGCCCGTCCGCCTCGAGGTCACCGGGTTCTCCGCGTTCCGGGAGACGGCCGAGATCAGCTTCGAGGGGGCCGACCTGGTGGCGTTCGTCGGCGCCACCGGTTCGGGCAAGTCGAGCCTCATCGACGCCATGACCTTCGCCCTGTACGGGTGCGTCGCCCGCTACGACGACCTGCGCGTGGTCGAGCCCGCCATCCACCAGCTCGCCACCGAGGCCCGCGTCCGCCTCGACTTCGAGCTCGACGGCCGGCGCTACACCGCCGTGCGCGTGGTCCGCCGCACCAAGACCGGCGCCACCAC
The DNA here is from genome assembly GCA_964542495.1 of uncultured Aquihabitans sp. Taxonomy (GTDB): domain Bacteria; phylum Actinomycetota; class Acidimicrobiia; order Acidimicrobiales; family Iamiaceae; genus Aquihabitans. The sequence continues at coordinate 8,323 of CAZIVZ010000053.1, read as the reverse complement.
CAAGGAGGCCCGGCTCGCCCGCACCGATGCCGACGGGTCCGAGACCACCCTGGCCGGCAACGCCAAGGAGCTGACCGCGGCCGTGACGGGCCTGCTGGGGCTCGACTTCGAGCAGTTCACCCGCACCGTCGTGCTGCCCCAGGGCGACTTCGCCCTGTTCCTGCACGCCGACAAGGCCAAGCGCCAGGAGCTGCTCCGCCAGCTGCTCGACGTCGCCGTCTACGAGGGCATGGGCCGCGAGGCCCGGCGCCGCCGAGACACCGGTGCGGCCCGGTGTGACCTGCTCCGCGAGCAGCTCGCCGCCCAAGACGAGGTCACCCCCGACCGGTTGGCCGAGCTCGAGGCCCGCATCGAGGCGCTCGCCACGCTCGAAGTCGACGTGAGCACCCGGCTCTCGGCCATCGCTGAGCTCGACGTGGCCCTGACCGCCGCCGCGGCCGAGGTCCGGTCCCTCGAAGGCGTCGAGGCGGCCCTGGCCGCCATCACCGTGCCCGACGCGGTCACCGTGCTGGCGCCCCAGATCGCCGCCGCCGAAGCCGCCGCCACCGCCGCGGCGGCGTCGCTCACCGAGGCCCGCACCGCCCGGGACACGGCCAAGGCGGCGGTGGACGCTGCTCCCGACCTCCTCGGCCTCCAGCGCGCCCTCGACGCCATCGGTGACACCGAGCGCCTGGCCGGCGAGATCGCCCAGCTCGAACCGACCGAGCGCGCCGCGGCCGACGCCTCCGGGGAAGCGGCCCGCGCCGCCGAGGTCGCGGCTGCCGCGTTCGAGGCGGCCGACGGCCGGTTGCAGGCGGCCAAGGACGCCGCCGGGCTCAGCGCGGTCATCGCCGGCCTCGTGGTGGGCGAACCGTGCCCCGTGTGCGAGCAGGTGGTCGGCGCCCTCCCGGACCACGACGTGGATGCCGACCTGGCCCGGGCCATCGAGGCTCACGCCGAGGCCAAGGCGGCGAGGACGTCGGCCGACGAGGCCGCCGGCGTCGCCCGGAAGGTCCACGACCGGTTGGCCGCCGAGCTCAAGTCGTTGCGTGCCGACCACGTTCGCGCCGCCGCCGCGGTGCCCGCCGAGGCCGACGGCGTCGCGCTCGCCGCCCAGCTCGCCGAGGCTCGGGCCCGGAAGGAGGCGTTCGACGCCGCCCTCGCCGCCGTGAAGGAGGCCGAGGCCGCCGACGCCGAGGCGCAGCACGTGCTGGCGGGCCACCGGGCCGGCGAGGACGCCCTGCGCCGGGACCTCGTGGCCGCCCGGGACTCGGTGAGCGCCCGCACGCCGCCGTCGCCCTCCGGGTCGTCGCTCGAGGCGGACTGGGCGGCGCTGTCGTCGTGGGCGGCCGACCAGCTCACCGTGGTGCGCGCGGAGCTGGACACCGCTCGAGCCGCCGCGACCGAGCTCGCCACCCGTCGTACGGAGGTGGTGGACTCCGTCGACGCGGCATGCACCGCCGCCGGGCTGAGCGGCCCGTCCGCCCGGGCGCTCGAGCGGATCGCCGCCGAGTCCGCCTCGGCCCGCCACGCGCTCGACGGGGCCACGCAGCTGGCCGCGGATCAGGCTCAGCTCACCACCGACATCGCCGAGCTGGAGGTGACCGTCGGGCTCAACCAGGAGATGGGGGAGCTGCTCTCGGCCCGTGGCTTCGAACGCTGGCTGCTCCAGTCGGCCCTCGACGACCTCGTGGCCCGGGCCACCGACCGCCTCTTCGAGCTCTCCGGCGGCCAGTTCTCCCTGGAATCCACCGACGGCGACTTCGCCATCCGGGACCACCGCAACGCCGACGAGCGCCGCGGGGTCCGGACCCTGTCCGGGGGCGAGACGTTCCTGGCGTCGCTGGCGCTGGCCCTGGCGCTCGCCGAGAGCATCGCCGAGCTCGCCGTCGAGGGTGGGCCGCGCATCGAGTCCATGTTCCTCGACGAGGGGTTCGGCACCCTCGACCCCGACACCCTCGACGTGGTCGCCACCACCATCGAGGAGCTCAGCGCGTCGGGACGCCTCATCGGGATCGTCACCCACATCCACGACCTCGCCGACCGGATGCCGGTGCGCTTCGAGGTCCACAAGGACGCCACCAGCGCCCGCGTCGAGCGGGTGGAGGTCTGAGCCCCGTGCGCTTCGCCGTGGAGAGCTGGGACCCGTCGTACGGCTCGGCGGTGGAGACCCTCGACCTGGACCAGGCCGCCGAGGCGGTCGATCCCGGCGTCGAGGTGGCGCCGGCCGACTGGGCCCCGATGGCACCTGACCCCGGCCTGTCGCCCCCGGAGACCGTCTCGTTCGTCGACGGCGTGCGCCGCATCGACGCGCGCGTCTGGATCGAGCACGACGGCGCCTCGCACCCCGGGGTCTGCGCCACGGTGGCGGCCGGCGTGGTGCGTGCCGGGCCGGGGCGTGCCGAGGTGGTGGAGGCGTTGGTCTCCCGCGCCCTCTACGCCACCCCCGGCGGTGCCGGGCCCATCGCCACCCGCGCCGGCACCTACGAGCTGGTCCCGTGCGCCGGCGACTCGCCCGAGGAGATCTACCTCGCCATCCACGGCCGGATGACCGACCTGGAGCGCCAGGCGTCGGTCGCGGCCGGGACCACCGACCTCCTCGTGGTCGACGGTCCGCTGCGCGGCCGCAGCGGCGCCGACACCGTCGGGTACGTGAAGACCCAGCACGTCCAGTACCTCGCCCCGGACCAGCAGCGCGTGCTCGGGGCGCTCGGGGCGGGGGAGCGGACCCCGCTGTTCCTCATCGGGGGACGGCAGTCGCGCTTCTCGTGGTACCTCCGGCTCCCCGGTGCCCGGGTTCACCCGCTCTCGGGCATCGTCCGCTGCGAGGTGGCGGCGGTCGGGCCGGCGGCGGACGCCGCCGCTCGCGCCAGCACGGTGACCGCGGCGCTGCCGCGCTTCGCCAGCCAGGCGCACAAGGACAGCCGCGCCCCGCAGAACCTGTACCCGATCGCCGGCCTCGAGACCGAGCTCCGTCGGCGCCTCGGCGACCCCGCCCTGCTCGAACGGGCCCTGCGCATCGCCAGCGCCACGAGTCCCGCCCCCGCCGGCACGGTCGCGAGCTGATCGACGTGGGCGTGCTGGTCCCCGAGGACTTCCCCCTGGCGGGTCTCGCCAACGACACCGAGCGGCGGGTGGTGGAGGCGTTCCGAGACGGCCTGAGCGACAGCTGGCTCGTGCTGCCCGACGTCGGCCTCTGGAGCCGCGATCGCGACTTCCAGCTCGACGTGGTGCTGGTGCACCAGACGTTCGGCATCCTCGACATCGAGGTCAAGGGCCACCGGGTGCAGATCGTCGGCGGTCGCTGGAGGTCCGGCGACGAGGAGCTCAAGCCGCAGCCCTTCACCCAGGCCAAGAACAACGCCTACGCCCTGCGCAACCGGATCCGGGCCGACGTCGCCGGCCTCGAGAACGTGCAGGTCAACTTCGGCGTCGCCTTCCCCAACGTCACCGAGCTGCTCGGTCACCTCCCGCCCGAGGTGGACCCCGTCCAGGTCCTCACCGCCGGCGCCCTCGCCGATCCCAGCGAGGCGATCGAGCTCCTCGCCACCTCGCGGTGGACCAGCCAGGTGCTGACCGCCACCGACGTCGAGGCGATCGTCGCCATCCTCCGGCCCGACGTCGAGCTCTCCTGGGACCCGGCCGCCCGGCACCGGTCGTCGCGGGCGCGCCTCGACGAGCTGTGCGCCACGCAGCTCCAGGCCCTGGAGCGTCTCGACGTCAACCGCCGCGTGGTGGCACTGGGACGGGCCGGCACGGGCAAGACGCGCCTGGCCATGGCCTGGGCCAACCGGGCCTTCGCCCGGGACGATCGCGTCCTGCTCACCTGCTACAACGAGCCGCTCGCCGACCGCATGGTCGAGCAGATGGTGGACGACGACGCGCTGCGCATCGGACCGTTCCTGCGCCTCGCGCTCGGACTCGAGGGCATGCCCGTCCTCCCGGTCCCGCCCGACGCCGACCACGCGTGGTGGACGATCACCGCCGTCGGGCACCTCCACGCCCACTGGCACGAGATCGTCGAGCGGTTCGACACGATCGTGGTCGACGAGGCCCAGGACTTCAGCCCCGCCTGGCTCGCCCAGCTCTCGGCGCTGCTCGACCCCGACGGGCCGCGCCGCATGCTGATCGCCGCCGACCCGGCCCAGGAGCTCTACGCCCGTGGGTTCCAGATCCCGGCGGCCGACGACGGGTGGACCCACTGCGAGCTGGTCAGCAACTGCCGCAACACCCGCAACATCGGGTCGCTGCTGCGCCGCCTGCTCGGCGGGGCCCCTGCCCCGTCGGCGGGGCCCGACGGCTCGCCCGTGCGGTTCGTCCCGATCTCGGCGGGCGACGGCGGCGACGGCTCCGTGGCGGACGTCGTGGCCGACGTCGTGCAGGCCGAGCTCGACCGGCTCGTGCTCGACGAGGAGATCGCCAGCGGCGACGTGGCCGTCCTCACCTTCTCCAGCCGCCTGCGCGACCAGCTCGTGGCCGACCTCGGCCTGTTCCGGTGGGAGGACCGCAGGTCCGGGATCCTGTGCGAGAACGTCCACCGGGCGAAGGGCCTCGAGTCCGACACCGTCGTCCTCGTGGCCGACGTCGACCAGGTCCCCGACGAGCTGCTCTACGTCGGCATCAGCCGCGCCGTCTCCGAGCTCGTGATCATCGCCCCGCCCCCCGTCGGCGCCCGCCTCAAGCTGACCGGCCCATGACCCGGATCGTGGGGTGGAACGTCTACAAGGGCGGTCGCCACGACGGGATCGACCGGATCGACGCCTTGCTCGCGGTGCTCGGCTCGCTCGATGCCGACGTGGTGGTCCTGAGCGAGATCACCGCCGCCACCCACCCCGAGTGGGCAGCGGGTCTGCGCTCGATCGGCCTGTTGCACCAGGCGTCCACCGTGGCCGACGTCACCCCGGAGGAGAAGTACGCCCTCGTGATCACATCGCGCGGGGAGCTGGTGGAGGTCGCTCGCCCGATCGGTTGCCCGGATCCCCGGAGGGTGCTCACGGTGGAGCTCGGCCAACTCACCGTCACCGGCATCCACCCGCCCTGGAACCTGGAGGGCGGTGGCGGCACCCTCTACACCTGGCTGCGGTCTGCCGTGGCTCCGATGCTCGCCACACCCGCAGTGATCGTCGGCGACTTCAACGCCGATCCGGACGAGCCCGTCGCCGAGCACGCGCAGCTCGGTCCGCACCTCGCCGATCTGCTGGCCGACGGCTGGCGTCACGCGCTGCGCGAGGCCGATCCCGCCGGGGACCACGCCTCGGTGTTCTGGGACGTCGGCGCCCGAGCCCTCGACCACTGCCTGCTCGCCCCGGTCGCGACGCTCCACCTCGACTCGGCCCGCATCGTCGACCGGTCACCTCTGGCGCCGATGCCCGACCACGACCTCGGTGTGGCCGACGGCGCCCTCTCGGACCATCGCCCGATCGTGGTCGAGGTCAGCGTGAGCTAGCGCGGTTCGAGCGGACCTCGACCTCGCGGGCGTCCGCCGCACGCTGCTCGGCGTCCACCGCTTTGGCACCGGCCCCGGTGCGAACCGCGTCGAAGAACTGGTCCACCGTCCGGCGCAGCTCGTGGCCCAACCGGTCTGCCGCGCTGCCCGCACCGCCGACCTCCCGCAGCCGGCGGCCGAGCACCTCGGCCACCCGTCGGTGGTACCACATGGTGCCGGCCCGCCCGGCGTCGTCGTTGAACTTGGCCCAGAGGTCCTCGCCGATGTTGAGGTGGTCGACGAGGACGGCGCGGGCGTTGTGGAGCTTGTCGGCCGCCGTCACCAGGACGGCCTCGTCGGGCGACGTGGCGAGGTGGTCGAGGTAGGCGACCTTGCGGTCCCACCACGGCAGCTTGTCGTTGCGGTCCTCGACGGTGGAGTCCGAGCACGCCTCCACGATGGCGGCCACCCCGTCGCCGAGCTCGGCGCGGATCTGCGCCAGGCGCGGCAGACCACCGTGGTCCTCCACGACGTCGTGGAGCAGGGCGGCGATGGCCTGCTCCTCGGTGCCCTCGTGCTCGAGCACCAGGGCCGAGGCCGACAGCACGTGGGCCAGGTACGGGGTGTTGGTGCCCTTGCGGACGTCGATGGCGTGCAGCGTGCGCGCCATGGTCACGGCTCGGTCGTAGCGAGGCGTCAACCTCGTCACCGTCGGTTCGTTCGTGATCAACCGCACCTCCCGATGCATCGCACGGGGGTTCCCCGGCACCCGCTGCGCCGCCCCGCCACACCCTAGGTACGCCTCGCCCGTGACCACCGACCCGGGCCAGACCGTCACCCCTCGTCGCTACCCTCGTCGTCGGCAGTGCAGCCCGCCGGGTTGCACACGTTCGGGCTCGCCGGCTCCGTCAACCTGCACCACCTGCGGAGGCCACCATGGCGATCACCGAGCAATCCCGCCAAGATCTGTTCCAGCTGTTCGAGACCACCCACGGGCGAGAGGGAGCGCTGCTGATCATGGAGTTCCTGCCACCGGTCGGCTGGGCCGACGTCGCCACCAAGCGGGACCTCGACACCCAGACCGACCTGCTGTCTCGCGACATCCAGGCGCTGCGCACAGACCTGGAGCATGAGTTCGGTTCGGTGCGGCAGGAGTTCGGCGGTGAGATCGGTTCGCTGCGGCAGGAGCTCGGCTCGGTGCGGCAGGAGCTCCGGGGTGAGATCGGTTTGGTGCGGCAGGAGCTGCGGGCGGAGCTGGCGGGGCTCGAGGCGCGCCTGGTCACCGAGCTGAACACGTTCCAGAACCGGATCCACACCGAGATCCGGGTGGTCCTCGTGGCACTGGTCGTCTCACTCCTTGGCGCGGTCCTCGCCGCCGGGCTCGGCTGACGGAGCGCAGCATGGGAAAGGACAATCGAACCAGGCGGGCGGCCAAGGCCAAGGCTCGGGCCGCAGCTGAGGCCCGCAAGCGATCGGCCGACACCGGCCGGGCGCGTCCTTCGACGGGGGATCGCCCACGCGCCTCGGGTTCCGGTGGCGGATCGTGGCGCCCCTTCGATGCCGACCCGCCGCCACCACCGGGCGGAGCCACGGACCTGGACCAGGTGGTCGGCCTGCTGCACGCCGTGGTCCTCAGCCATCTGCCGGGCCGCAAGCGCGACCAGCCCAAGCTCCAGGCACTGCGGGCGATCGAGCCCGCAACCGTGCACCGGGCGACGGAGGTGGTGCTGCAGCACGTGATCGACGCCGCGTGGACCGGCGGGTGGCAACCCGCCGAGCTGCACCGCCAGGCCAAGCGGGGGTGCGACGACGCGGCGGCCACCCGGCTCATCCACCTGGCGATGGCGGTCGACCACGCCAACCGGCGCGCGTCCACCCTCGACCCTCGGTGGATGGCCCAGGTCGATCAGCTCCGCCTGCCCGAGAGCGATGGCCGTCCCGGGTTCGTCCGTCGCTGGGTCGTCGCCGAGGGGCTCGACCACCCGGTGGCCGTGGCGGTCCTGGTCCAGGCCCTGGCGAACCTGGTCGGCCTCGGCACCCTGGAGCCGATCCTGCCCCCGCCGGGCAGCGACGGATCGGCCTTCGGGCCGGGCGTCGCACCGCCCCGTGGCGGCGAGGCGGATCCTTTGCTCGAACGGATTCGCGGATTGCTGGCCAAGGCCGAGTCCACGACCTACGAGGCCGAGGCGTCGGCGCTCACCGCCAAGGCGCAGGAGCTCATGACCCGGCACGCCATCGACGCCGCCCTGGTGGCCTCGCGCTCCCACTCCGCCGAAGAGCTGCCGGTGCTCATCCGCCTGCCGATCGATGCCCCCTACGCCGACACCAAGGCCCTCCTGCTCCAGACGGTGGCAGGCGCCTGCCGGTGTCGGTCCATCAGCCTCGGTGGCCTCGGCCTGTCCACCGTGGCCGGCTTCGCCGACGACGTCGCCTCCACCGAGATGCTCTTCACCTCGTTGCTCCTCCAAGCCCAGGCGGCGTTGGCCGGCGCGGCCAAGAGCGCACCGCCCGGGACCCGGGTGCGCAGCCAGTCGTACCGCTCGGCCTTCCTGCTCGCGTACGCCCAGCGCATCGGCGACCGCCTCGAGGAGGTCAACCAGCGGGTCCTGGCCGAGGCTGAAGGCGAGCACGGTTCGTCCCTGCTGCCGGTGCTGCGCTCCCGGGCCGACGTCGTCGACGGGTTCGTGTCCGAGCACTTCGGATCGCTCACCTCGTCGAAGGTGCGCGGCGGCTGGGACGCCGCCGGGTGGGCGAGCGGCCGCGCTGCCGCCGACGTCGCCCAGCTCAACGCCGGCGACCTCCACGCCGGTCGCTGACCCACCATCGGCCCGCCTCGGCCGCGATGGTCCGCCACGGTCTTCGGTCGCGCTTCGGGCTGTCCTGGAGCCAGATCCGCGACCAGAACCCGGCGACCGGGCT
>CAZIVZ010000052.1:0-12155 GCA_964542495.1 uncultured Aquihabitans sp. | reverse complement strand
CCAAGGGCCTCACCGCCGACGACATCACCGGCGGCACCGTCACCATCACCAACGTCGGCAGCACGGGCACCACGTTCCTGTTGCCGGTGATCAACCAGCCCCAGGTGATGATCCTGTCGACCGACGGCGTCAAGCGGCGCCCGGTGGTGGTCACCGACCAGGAGGGCAGCGAGAGCATCGCCATCCACTCGGTGGGCAACCTCACCCTCGGGTGGGACCACCGCGCCTTCGACGGTGCCTACGCCGCGGAGTTCCTGGCCCGGGTGCGGGACATCCTCGAGACGCGCGACTGGGTCACCGAGCTCTGAGCTCCGCCGTGGTGTCCGCCGCCCCCGAGGCTCCGGAGCCCCCGCTGCACGTGCGGTGGCTGGGAACGGTGCGGTACCAGGACGCCCACGCGCTCCAGCACGGTCTGTTCGCCGAGGGCGTCGAGAACCACCTCCTGCTCCTCGAGCACCCCCACGTGTACACGCTCGGGGTCCGCGCCGACCCCGCCCACGTGCTGGTCGAGCCCGCGTCCGTGGGCGCCGAGCTGGTGGCCACCGATCGGGGTGGCGACGTCACCTACCACGGGCCCGGCCAGCTCGTGGGCTACCCGATCCTCCTGCTCCCGGGGAAGGGAGGCGGGTCCATGCCCGACACGCTGGCGTACGTGACCTCGGTGGAGCAGCTGGTCATCGACGCCTTGGCCGACCTCGGGCTCCGGGCCGACCGGCTTCCCGGCTACCCCGGCGTGTGGGTGGGGGTGGGCACCGACGCGGCGCGCAAGATCTGCGCCATCGGAGTGCGCCTCAGCCGGGGACGCACCCTGCACGGCTTCGGGCTCAACGTCGACCCCGACCTCACGATGTTCGACCACATCGTGCCCTGCGGCATCGCCGACAAGGCGGTCACGTCGCTGCGGGCCGAGGGCATCGACGCCACGATGGACGAGGTGGTCGACGTGGTGGTCGCGCGCGCCGAGGCCCGGTGGGGAGCGGGCGGCCACGACCGCCAGGACGTGGTGTGGCGCCACCGCCCGAGCGATCTCGCCCCGTTCTCGCGTGGGGCGGGCCCCGGGCTCGCCGCCGGTTCGGTGCCCGCCGATGCTGCGTCGCCCGCCCGCGACGACCTCGACCCGCAGGCGCTGGGGGAGGGGACCTCGGTCCGGCTGCTCGGCCGTCTGGCCGACGCCGGGGTGGCGCAGGGCCTGGCCATCGGCGAGCGCAAGCCCGAGTGGATGCGGGCCAAGGCGCGCATCGGCCCCGACTACCTCCGGCTGCGCAAGACCATGCGGGAGCTCCAACTGGTCACGGTGTGCGAGGAGGCGGGCTGCCCCAACATCTACGAGTGCTGGTCCGACGGCACGGCCACGTTCATGATCAACGGCGAGCGGTGCACGCGGGCGTGCGGGTTCTGCCTGGTCGACACCCGCCGTCCCCAAGGAGTCGATCCCGGCGAGCCCGAGCGCGTGGCCGAGGCCGTGGAGCGGATGGGCCTGCGCTACGCGGTGCTCACCACGGTGGCGCGCGACGACCTCCCCGACGGCGGCGCATCGCAGTTCGCGGCCACCATCGCGGCCGTCCGGCGCCGCACGCCCGGCGTGGCCGTGGAGTGCCTGATCTCGGACTGCAAGGGCGAGCCCGAGTCACTCGACGTGGTGTTCGACGCCCGGCCCGAGGTGCTCAACCACAACGTGGAGACGGTTCCCCGGCTCCAGCGGGCGGTGCGACCGTCGGCCTCCTACGCCCGGTCGCTCGCCGTGCTGGCCCGGGCCAAGGCGGCGGGGCTCACCACCAAGTCCAGCCTCATCGTGGGGATGGGCGAGACGTTCGACGAGCTGGTGGGCACCCTCGCCGACCTGCGGGGCATCGGCGTCGACATCGTCACCATCGGCCAGTACCTGCGCCCCACCACGCACCACCTGCCGGTGGCGCGCTGGTGGGCCCCTGGCGAGCTGGCCGAGCTGAAGGCCGTCGGCGAGGCCATGGGCATCGGCCACGTCGAGGCGTCGCCGCTCACCCGCTCCAGCTACCACGCCCGCCAGGCCGCTGACGCCGCCGACGTGGAGACGGTGGAAGCGGCCGCAGCCGACCGCGCGTGATCCCACCCGAGGTCCACCTTGCCCCGCCCCGCTGGTTCGCCGGCCTCGCGGTGGTCGCCGCCGGCCTCGGCGGGGGACTGGGCCTGCTCCTCGGGGTGGCGCTGGTCGTCCAGGGCTCGGTGACCTCCGGCATCCTGACCGTGGCGGCCGGCGTGACGTGGGCGGCCATGACCTTCGACGTGTCGATCCGGCGGGCCGACGCCGTGGGCGAGGAGCTGGTGGTGCGGCAGTGGTACCGCGAGGTGCGCGTCCCGCGCCACGCGATCGAGGAGTTCGACGCGTCACGGGCCAGCCTGTTGCGCTGGGACATCGTGGCGGTGCGGACCGAGGGCGTGCACCTCCGCCTCTGGGTCACGCGGGTGCTCACCGCCGGGCGACGCACCCGCACCCGATGGCTCGAGGAGTTGGAGCAATGGCGCACGTGGGCGGGCGAGCCGCGCTGACCATCGGTCCGGTACGGTCCGCCGGATGGCAGACCGCACGATCCAGACCCTGCTCGACGGTGGCGCGTTCTTCGAGGGCCCGCGCTGGCGTGACGGCACCTGGTGGGTGTCCGACTTCTACCGCCACCAGGTCTCGCGGGTGGCGCCCGACGGTGCCGAGACGGTGGTGGTGGCCGTGCCCGCCCAGCCGTCGGGCCTCGGCTGGCTGCCCGACGGTTCGCTGGTGATCGCCTCGATGACCGACCACCGCGTGCTGCGCTACTCCGACGGTGAGCTGACCGTCCTGGCCGACATCAGCGCCCACGTCGGCGGCCACGTGAACGACCTGGTGGTCGACGCCGCCGGCCACATCTACGTCGGCAACTTCGGCTTCGACCTCATGGGCGGTGCGGCGCCGGCCCCGGCCGACCTCGTGCGGGTGGACCCCGACGGCACCGTGACGGTGGCCGCCACCGACCTCTTCTTCCCGAACGGCTCCGTGGTCACGCCCGATGGCCGCACCCTGATCGTCGGCGAGACCACCGGGAACCGCTACACCGCGTTCACCATCGAGGCCGACGGCTCGCTGACGGACCGCCGGGTGTGGGCCGAGCTCGGCCCGCTGCCGGTGGCCGAGACGTTCGAGGACGGCCTCGGCCAGATCACGGTGGCGCCCGACGGCTGCACGCTCGATGCCGAGGGCCACATCTGGGCCGCCGACGCCCTGGGCAACCGGGCCGTGCGCATCGCCGAGGGCGGCGAGATCGTCGACGAGATCGCCGCCCCCGAAGGGCTCGGGATCTACGCCTGCCAGCTCGGGGGCACCGACGGTCGCACCCTCCTGCTGTGCGCGGCGCCGGACTTCTTCGAGCACAACCGCACCCGGGCCCGCGAGGCCGTGCTGCTCACCACCACCGTCGACGTGCCCCACGCCGGGCTGCCGTAGCCGACAGCGCCGAGCGCGCGCCGGGCGCCGTACCCTGCCCCCATGCACGTCGAGCGACTCCAGCGGGTCCGCGCCGCCATGGCCGAGCAGGGCGTCGACGTCTTGTTGGTGTCGGTGGGTGCCGACCTGCCGTGGCTCACGGGCTACGAGGCCATGCCGCTCGAGCGGCTCACCATGCTCGTGGTGCCTCGTGACGGCGCGGCCACCCTGGTGGTGCCGCGGCTCGAGGCACCTCGGGTGGTCGAACGTCCCGACGTGTTCGCCATCGCCCCGTTCGAGGAGACCACCGACCCCGTCGCGCTGGTGGCCCGGCTCGCCGGCCCGGCCGGGGTGGTCGCCGTGAGCGACCGGACCTGGGCCCGGTTCGTGGTGGACCTCCAAGCGGCCATGCCGGGCTCCTCGTGGCGCCGCGGGAGCACGGTGACCGGCCCCCTGCGGGCCGTGAAGGACGCATCCGAGGTGGCGGCGCTGCGTCGCGCTGCCCACGCGGCCGACCGGGTGGCGGCCCAGCTCCAGGGCGGCGAGATCGCGCTGGTCGGGCGCACCGAGGCCGACGTCTCGGCCGACCTCGGGCGGCGCCTCGTGGCCGAGGGGCACCAGCGGGTCAACTTCGCCATCGTCGCCAGCGGTCCCAACGCCGCCAGCCCGCACCACGACGCCGACGAGCGGGTGATCGAGGCGGGCGATGTGGTGCTGTGCGACTTCGGCGGGACGATGCCCACCGAGGGCGGGGCCGGGTACTGCTCGGACATCACCCGCTGCGTGGTGGCGGGCGGGATCGCACCGACGGCCGAGGTGGCCGAGGCGTACGCCGTGCTGCACGCGGCGCAGGCCGCCGCCGTGGCGGCCGCCGTGGTGGGCACGCCGTGCGAGGCGGTCGACACCGCCGCCCGCGAGATCATCGCCGCGGCCGGGTACGGGGACCGGTTCTTCCACCGCACCGGCCACGGGATCGGGGTGGAGGAGCACGAGGACCCCTACGTGGTCGCCGGCAACGCCACGCCGCTCGAACCCGGCCACGCCTTCTCGGTGGAGCCCGGGATCTACACCGCCGGCGCGTGGGGGATCCGCCTCGAGGACATCGTGGTGGCGTCGGCCGACGGCCCCGACCCCCTCAACCGCGCCGACCACGCACTCGTCACCGTCGACGCCTGACCTCGACGACGAACCCTGTCGATCGCATCCATGGGCGCACCGGACGAGGTCGCCCGCTCGACGGGCAGTCGCCCTGGCGCGTGGTCGGTTCCGCAGCGATGCGCCATCTGGCGGCAGGTGCCGGCCGACGTGGAGCGGGTCCGAGGCCCGTGCACCTGAGCCGCATGGAGCGGTTCGAGCGCACGAACCTCGTGGGTGGATCTCGGCCGGCAGGACGCCCAGCCGCTCCGGCCGCCGCGGTAGGTTTCGCCTCTGTGATCGAGACGGGGAGGAAGGTGTGGTGGGCGGCCTTCGGGGTGTTCGGCCTGCTCGGCATCACCTGGGCCCTGTCGATCGCACCCATGGGGGCGCCCGACGAGATCGCCCACTCGCGCCGGGCGGTGGCCGTGGCCCGGGGCCAGTTCCTGGGCGAGACGGTCTGGGTGGACACCCCGTCGCTCCGCGCGCCCCAGACGGAGGTGCAGATCCCACAGGGCTACGGCCAGGGCTTCGCGATCGGCAACGACCAGACCCTGTGCTGGAGCAACGATCTGCGCGTCCCGACCTCCTGCGCCCCGAGGCCCGCCTCGGAATCGGGCCCGATCGCACGAACGGTCACCTACGTCGGGGCCTACCAACCGGGGTACTACTTCGTCGTCGGCCTGCCGTCACGGTGGCTGCCTCCGTCCACGGGCATCTATGCGATGCGGATCGTGTCGGCCCTGCTCGTCGCCGTCCTGCTGGCGTCGGCGGCGGTGTCGGTGGGCGAGCTGGGGAGCGGGCCGTGGCGGGTCGTGGGAGCGGCTGCGGCGTTGACCCCCACGGTGTTGTTCCTCGGTGGCTCGATCAACCCGAACGGGTTCGAGATCGCCGCCTCGGCGGCGCTCTGGACGTCGCTGCTGGTGCTGCTTCGCTCCGATGGCCCCTCGCCGTCGCGCCTGCTCGTCCGGGTGGGTGTCGCCGCCGTCGCCCTGGCCTGCACGAGGCCCACGTCGCCGATGCTGCTCGTGGCGATCGTGGTCGCCGCCCTCGCGTTCGGCGCCACGCGCGCCCGGGTGCAGGAGCTCTGGCCGTCCCGGCGGGTGCGCACGCTGGTGGGCGTCGTGGGCGCGGCGTTGGTGGTCAACCTGGGGTTCGTGATCGTCAACCAGTCGCTGTCCAAGGTCATCCAGTTCAAGGTGCCAGAGCGCTCCCGGCTCAGCCTCGCCCGCGCCGCCGTGGACCAGTCGCCGTCGTGGTTGGATCAGGCCCTCGGCTCGTTGACCTGGCTCGGGCGAGGTGCGGTGCGGCTGCCCCCTGGCGTTCGATGGCTGTGGTGGGGGGCGATCGTGCTGGTGCTGGTGGTGGGCCTGGCGCGGGCCACGATGCGCCAGCGCCTGGTGCTGGTTCTGCTGGCGGCCGCGTGTGCCGTCGGCCCGATCGCCGCGTCGGTGCTCGAGCCAGCGGCGCTGTGGCAGGGCCGCTACATGCTGCCGCTGTTGGTCGGCATCCCGCTGCTCGCCGGCCTGGCATCTGACCGAGCTCGGCGACCCGCCACCGGCGAGCGCTGGCTGGCTTCGGCCGTGGTGACGGTGATCGCGGGCTGCCAGGTGGCGGCGCACCAGCATCTGATGGTGCGCAACCTGCTCGGGCTCCCGGCCGGGCTCCTGCGGGGCATCCTGCACGCGCCGTGGACGGGACCGCTGTCGCCCCTGATCCTGCTGGGCCTGGCCGCCGCGGGATCGGCGGGCTTCCTGGCCCTCTGCCTGGCGGGGATCTGGCACGCGGCGCCCGTGCTCGTCCACGCCCCCGAGGTGGAGGCCCCGCCCGAGGGCGACGTCGAACCGCGCGTCGCCCCGGTCAGCTGACGGGCGCTCAGCGAGCGCCCTGGCGCAGCAGCACCACGGGCACGGTCTTGGCCAGGATGGCCAGGTCGGTGGCGAGCGACCAGTTGTCGACGTAGTACAGGTCCAGGCGGGTGTAGTCCTCGAAGCTGGTGTCGCTGCGACCGTTGACCTGCCACATGCCGGTGATGCCCGGCTTGACCCGCAGGCGTTGGGTGAGGAGGGCATCCCACTCCTCGGTCTCGTGCGGGAGCGCGGGGCGCGGGCCCACCAGGCTCATGTCGCCGCGCAGCACGTTCCACAGCTGGGGCAGCTCGTCGAGCGACGTGGCCCGCAGGATGCGGCCCACGCGGGTGATGCGCGGGTCGTGCTCCATCTTGAACAGGGGCCCGTCGGCCTCGTTGAGCTCGAGCAGGTCGGCCAGCCTCGCCTCGGCGTCGACCACCATCGTGCGCAGCTTGAGCACCGGGAAGGGCGCGGAGTCCTGACCCACACGGGTCTGGCGGAACAGCACCGGTCCCTTGGAGTCGACCTTGATGGCGACGGCTGCCGCCAGCGCGATCGGCGCCGTCAGGAGCAGGCCGACGGTGGCTCCGACGATGTCGAAGGACCGCTTGGCGGCGGCCCGCCACCCGCCGCGGGTGATCGGCTCGACGTAGACCACGGGGAAGCGGCCGAGCGGCCGGACCGTGAGGCGCTGCGACGAGATGTCGCGCAGGGTGGAGCTCAGCTCGACGTGCACGCCCTGGTCCAGCAGGTCCCGGGCCAGGCGGTTCGTGACGGTGCTCTCCATGCCGCTGGCGGCCACGATCACGCTGGCGTTGGGGTACTCGGCGAGGATCCCGGGGAGGTCGGACACGCCACCGAGGAGCGGCACACCCGGCACGGGCTCACGGGCAGGCGCGTGGTCGTCGACGAAGCCGATGACCTCGTAGCCCAGCCACGGCTCGGCCTGGAGCATGGCGGCGATGTCTCGTCCTTCGGGGTTGGCGCCGGCGACGACGACGTAGCGGACCATGCGGCCCACCGCCCGGAGGCGGAGGAACACCCGCCGGGCGATCTCGCGCTCGAACGTGACCACGAGGCAGGCGGTGACGGCGAGGATGACGAGCGACGACCGTCGCAGGAGCACGTTGCCGAAGTTGGCCACGAGCGACACCGCCAGGGTGCCGAGGAAGGTGGCGTTGATGATGCGGCGGAACTCGTCGATGCGGCGTCCGATGAATCGGGTGTTGTAGAGCCGCTGGTTGGCGAACACGGCGATCCACACGGGGAGGGCGACCACGGCGGCCCAGCCGAGCTGGTCCGGCGACTGTCCGGAGCTCGGGTCCCAGCGCTCGAAGATGGCGACGGCGAGCACCACGCTGACGGCCAGGGCGGCGGCGTCGGCGGCGATGAGGATGAGCTTGGGGCGGCGCGCCGAGCGGGCGGCACTGGCCGGGTTCGGCCCTACGGGCCGGGTCCTGCCGGCCTGGTCGCGAAGGGTCGCGCGGGCCGGCGCCGACGCACTGATGGGCGACGCCGTGCTGGCTCGCATGATCGACCTCCCTCCGATGGTCACTCAACGTAGTGGAACGCTCCATGAATGTCACATGGAGTAGGAATTGTCACGCGGCGTTCACATGCAGCCCATCGGCAGATGCGTGGGGCCGTGAAGCTGCGGGCGTGTCCCCGCGTGAAGAATCCCGACTGGACGGTCAGAACCCCCTACTTATGGAGGAGTGCCGGCCGATTCGTTCACCATGTTCGCGCGGCGCCTCCGTCCTGACGCCGGTGAGCCCTACGGTGGGTCCATGCGTCGCCCCAGCCGCCGAGGCATCGTCCTCGGCACCCTGGCTGGGTTGGTGCTGTGGTCGCTGGTCGCGGGGTGGCTGCTGGCCGATGCCCGCTCGGCCATGGAGTCGGGCCGTGACCAGCTCGAGGGGTTGCGCGCCGGCGCCACGCCGTCCTCGGTGCTCGCGCCCCGCACGGCCGGTGCGCTCGCCCACGCCGAGGACGACTTCAGCCGCGCCCGGTCGCGGTTGCGCAGCCCGGTGCTCACGCCGCTGCGCATCGTGCCCGTGGTGGGTCGACACCTCCGCGCCGCCGATCGGGTCGTGCACAGCGCCCACGGCTCTGCGGCGCTGGCGGTCGAGGCCGTCGTGGACGTCCGGGCCGTCGCCGAACGGCCCTTGCCCGGTGGCCCGGGACGGGTGGAGGCGCTCGACGACCTGGCCGACATCGTGGCCCGCACCCGCGCCGGGCTCGAGGCGCTCGACCCCGGCAGTCCCGACGCCCTGGCCGGGCCGCTGGCCGGTGCCGTCGACGCCCTGGCCCGAGAGCGCCAGGAGGCGTTGCGCGGGTTCGACCACGCCGAGTCGGCCACGCGGGCGTTGTCGCGCCTGCTCGCCGGGCCCACCCCCTACCTCCTGATCGGGGCCAACAACGCCGAGATGCGCGCCGGCAGCGGCATGTTCCTCTCGGCGGCCACCCTGGGGTTCGACCAGGGTCGACTCGATCTGGGGGACGTCCACCCGACCCAGGAGCTGGTCCTGCCGGCCGGAACGGTTCCCGTCACCGGTGACCTCGCCGCCAACTGGCCGTGGCTGGACCCCGGCCGAGACCTCCGCAACATGGGCCTCACCGTCGACTTCCCCCAGAGCGCGGCGCTGGCCGCGGCCAACTGGGCCGAGGTGCCCGGCGGTGCCGAGGTCGGCGGGGTGATCGCGGTCGACGTCGACGCTCTCCGCTCGTTGCTGGAGGTGGTGGGGCCGGTCGAGGTCGGTGGCGTCCGCTACACCGTGGACACGGTGCGCGGCGAGCTGTTGCGGGAGCAGTACCGGCGCTACGACGACCAGGACGCCCGGCGCGACCAGATCGGCGACGTCGCCGAGGAGGTCTTCGAACGCATCGAGGCCGGCGACTGGGAGCTCGACCGGCTGGCCACCGCCCTCGTCGATGCCGTGCGAGGCCGGCACCTGATGGTCTGGTCGAGCGACCCGGCCACGCAGCGGGCCTGGCGCACGGCGGGAGCCGACGGTCGCCTCCAGGATCGATCGTTGGCGGTGTCGCTGTTGAACCGTGGTGCCGAGAAGCTCGATTCGTACCTCGACGTCAGCGGTCGGCTCACCTCCACCCGCGCCGACGCGGCCGGCCGGGTCGGGGTCCGCCTCACCTACACCGTGCGCAACGGAGCGCCCGAGTACGGCCCGCCGTACCTGATCGGACCCAACGTCGGGGGCCTGGAGGCCGGCGAGCACCGCGCCATCGTGGTGGTGAACCTGCCGGCGGGGACCACCGACGTGAGCTTCGACGGAGCCCGTCGCACCCTCGAGGGGGGCGACGGCCCCACCGTGGTGGTGGCCGGTGAGCTCTCGGTCGAGCGCGGTGCCACCGCAGTGATCGAGGTGTCGGCCCGGTTGCCCAAGGGGCTCCGCTCCGTCGTCCTCGAGCCCTCCGCCCGGATCCCCCCGACCCGGTGGGAGGTCGACGGGACGCCGCTCGACCTCGACGTGCGCCGGACGATCGACGTGGGGCGCTGACCCGGCGGTCGACCACCATCCGTAGCGGCAGGTGCAGAAATGCCACGCAGCGTGTTGACCGATTCGGGATTCTCGCGTACGGTGACCTCATGTCGCTTCGCCGGTCGCTCCAGGTGTTCTTCGCTCTCGTGGTCGCGGTGGTGGCCCTCGGGCTGGCGCGGCCGGCCGGCGCGGTGGAGAACCCCGACTACATCTCCCCGTCGCCCTCCGAGGTGGTGCACACCAGCACCCCGGCGCCCGCCCGCCCGGCGGTGAGCCAGGGACAGGCGGCGGCCGGGCCGCAGCGCCTCGCCATCACCGGATCCGACTCGGTCCAGCTCGCCGTCTTCGGCTCGGTGCTGCTGGCCGGCGGGGCCGTCGTGCTGGCGGCACGTCGTCGAGTGATCGCCTGATCTCTGGGGGGACGGCGCCGGGTTCGCCCGGGCCGCCAGGTCAGCGGTTCCGACGGCGCGCTGCCAGCAGCGGCTCCACCACGGCCCGGAACGCCGTGATGGTGCCGTCGATCGCGCCTCCGTCGGGCGGGATGCGCAGGCGAGACGGGTCGGCGAGCCCCGCTTCGAGCTCGGCCAGCAGCGTGGCCTCATCGGTGGCCAGGTTCACCAGGCCCCGGTCGGCCATCCACGCCGTGAACCGCAACTGGTGGTCGTCGACGTGCTCGCCCAGGTCGCCCCGGCGGGCCACGGCCACCGGCTGACGGCCCACCGAGCGGGCGTCCATGATCCCGCCGGGCCCGCCCTGGGTCACGATCACGTCGGCCGCGGCCATGGCGGCCACGAGGTCCTGGTGGGGGAGGAGGGCCGCGGCGCGCACCGAGGGCAGCGGCGGCGGTGGTTCGGTGGTGCCGAGCTGGAGCAGCACGGGCACCCCGGGGTGCTCCGCGGCCCAGCGGTGGATCCAGCCCACCAGGCGGGGGAACGGGTGGTGGTCGGTGCCCACGGTGACCACCACCGCCCAGTGCGGCGCCGGGTCGGTCACAGCAGCGGTCCGATCACCACGGTGTCCTTGTAGAGCGCCTGCTGCTCGGGCCACTGCACGCAGAACCGGGTGGTGCAGGGGCGGCAGAGCCGGCCGGTGAGCGTGGGCGAGTCGATGCGGTCGAACACCTCGACGTACACCGTGGGGATCCGCAGCATCCACGCCACCACGAAGAACGGGACCGCCACGCCCGCGCCGGTGGAGACCACGAGGTCGGGCCGCAGCCGCCGCACGGTGCGCACCGCCAGCACCAGGTTGCGCACCAGGTTGGGGAGGTTGCGGGTGGTGGGGTGGAAGGCCCAGACCACCTCCTCGCCGGTGAGGAGCGACCGGGCGTCGGGCATGTCGAAGCTCACCCAGGTGCGGTCGTGGTCCTGCCACCAGGGCCGCAGGCTGATCAGCTGGGCGAGGTGGCCGCCTCCCGAACCCACCAACAGCACCCGGGAACGGGCGTGTCCAGGGTCCGCAGGTCCGATCACGGTCGGCACCGTAGTGCCCCGCGAGTGGTGCGCCGACGGACCGGGTCCATACCCTCGGCCCCGATGATCCGCCTCGACGCCGCCACCTTCCTGCTCCAGTGGGCCGTCGGCGGGCTGTTCTTCACCTGGGTCACCACGCGGCGGCGCGAGGTCGGCCTCGGCTACGGCTGGCTCATGCGTGGCACCTTCGCCCTCTTCGCGCTGGCCTCGATCGTCGTCGGTCAGGTGGTGGGGCCGGTGCGCGTGCGCGACGTGGCTGCCGTCGGGGTGGTGCTGGCCTCGGTGGGCGCGCTGGTCGTGTCGGTCCAGCGGAAGGCGGCCGGCGTGGCCGGCCAGCGCCAGTTGGTGGAGCGGCGCTCGGCCCGGGTGGCGGCCATGACCGGCATCGATCGCGAGGAGCAGCGCTTCGACGCCGATGCTCCCGAGTTCCCGCCCGCGCTCGACCTGGTGGCTCCGGCGATCGGGCTGGTGGGCCTGGTGGCCGCCGGCATCGACGCGGGGTCGCCCGCCTGGCTGTCGGTGCTGCGGCTCGTGGTGGGGGCGGCGTTCCTCGGCGCGGTCACCGACGCCATGCTCCTCGGCCACTGGTACCTGGTGCAGCCCGGGCTGGCCCGAGGCCCGCTGCTCGAGCTGGTGCGGTGGACCGGCTGGCTCTGGCCGGCCGAGGTGGCGGTCTTCCTCATCCCCGTCGGCATGGTGTCGGTGCTCGACGGCACCATCGACGACGACTACGGCGGCATCCTCGGCTGGATGTGGGTCACGTGCGCGGTGA
>CAZIVZ010000051.1:0-12221 GCA_964542495.1 uncultured Aquihabitans sp. | reverse complement strand
GTCTGTGCCGTCGGCACCCACGGGGGTGCTCGTGGTCGCCCACCGGGGCGCGTCGGGGTACGCGCCGGAGCACACGTTCGCGGCCTACGACCTCGCCGTCGAGAAGGGGGCTGACTACCTCGAGCAGGACCTCCAGCTCACCGCGGACGGCGTGCTCGTCGTGCTCCACGACGCCACGCTCGACCGCACGGCGCGGGGCCCGGCTGAGTCGTGCACGGGGCTCGTCGAGGACAAGACGCTCGCTCAGCTGAAGCAGTGCGACGTCGGTTCCTGGTTCAACGAAGCCCACCCCGAGCTCGCGAACCCCGCCTTCGTCGGCCAGCGCATACCCACCCTGCAAGAGGTCCTCGACCGCTACGGCGCACGTGCGCGCTACTACATCGAGCTCAAGGCGGTCGACGCCGGGTCGGCGATGGTGGATCCGCTGCTCGACCTCCTGGAACGGGCCGCGCTGCCCGAAGCGACCACCGGCGCGCCCCCGGTGTTCGTGCAGTCGTTCGGACCGGGCGTGCTCACCGCGGTCCACGCCCGCCGGCCCGACCTTCCGCTGGTGCTGCTCGTGGCCGATACCGGAGCCGCCGTCGACGAGGCCACGCTCGACGGTGCCGACGACTACGCGGTGGCCATCGGCCCACCGGCCGCCGGCGTCGACCGCGCGCTGGTGGACGCGGCCCACGGTCGCTGCCTCGCGGTGCACCCGTACACCGTCGACGATCCCACCGAGATGGTCCGCCTGCTCGACGCCGGCGTGGACGGCATGTTCACCGACGTGCCCGACGTGCTCCGGATCAAGCTCGCCCCACGGCCCGCCCCGCCCGCGCCGTGCCCGGAGTGGCCCGGCGGCTGATCAGCGCGGGGTCGGCCAGCGCTGCGCGGACCCGTCGCTCGGGCAGTCGCCGCTCGCCGCGAGCATCGACTCCATGCACCACGTGTCGAGGACCGCCCGCTCACCGATCGGCCCGGGCAGGCGGACCGATGCCGGCGTGGGTGGCGGCCGGGGGCCCTGGAGACAGCTCTCGTGCTCGACCGGGACCCGAACCGCGACCTCGGCGTCGCCCCAGACGACCTCTGGTTCTCGGGCCAGCACGGCGGCGCCGCCGCAGCCCGGGGCGTGGACCAAGATCCAGATCTCGGTGTCGGTCCGCTCCACCGGGTGCGCCGGGTCCACCTCGAACCAACCGGATGCATCGCCGGGGGAGACCACCGGGGGGACGGCCAGGACCGCGACCGTGTCGCACGCCGTCGCCTCGGTGCCGTCGGCGGCTGACGTCAAGGCGGTGCACACCCGGAAGGTGCCCTCGGTGAGGGTCGGGACGGTGAAGGTGTCGGGGCCGTTCGGGCGACCCGAGAGGTGGTCGTCGTAGGGCACGTAGGCCCGGTCGTAGGCCGAGCCCGGGAGCAGGACCGGCCCGGCACCCACCCGCAGCCAGGCCGTCTGCTCGCACGCGGCGGCCGTGCACGCCTGCCACTCGGCGACCGGCGTACGGATCCAGCGGCCGGCGATCTCCTCCCCGTGGGCGGTTGCGTAGCTCACGGTGATGCTGCGGCCGGCGAGGACCCTGGCGGGTGAGACGTGGATCCGGACCGGCCCGATCGGGGCATGTGGGGCACGAGTGGCCGTGGTCGTCGACGTGGTCGCCGACGCCGGGGGCGTGGCGTTGGGAGGCGGGGCAACGGGTGTCGCGTCACCGGGTGACGCGGCCTCGGGCCACGACGTGAACAGGTCGGGTACCGACGCTGGTGCGGAGCCGCCCGTCGGTGGGCGTTCGGCCTGGGTCCGCTTCGGACCGCAGGCGACCAGGACGGCCGCGGCGAGGATGCACGCCAGCACCCGCTGCACCGCGCCGCCGTGTGTCTGGTCCATGGATCTGACCTCCTCGCTGGTGGAGGGCCCCGCCTGCTACGGCGGGTCGAGATCTCGGAGTATCTCCGCTTCGAGCAGGGCGATGAGGGAGGACTTCTTCATCGCTCCGGGACGGCGGACCCCCTGCGCGCGCGCCAGCGCCCGCAGCTCGCTGGCCGACATCGTCTGGAGGCGGTCCTTGGCCGCGTTCAACCACCGGACGTGCGACTCGTGGGACCGGGAGGTGTCCACCTCGGTGACGGCCAGCTCCAGCAACGCGGGGCCCGGGAGCTGCGGCTCGACCTCGGTGGCGGTGAACCCGTCGACCGGGGGCTCGAGCGCCGAGGTCTCCCCGGCTCCGGGCGCCTCCGCCGACGGAGCTGCGTGCGCCCCGAGCGATGTGTACCGGGTGGCAACCGGCCCCGAGACAGCGAAGGAGCTGCGCCGGCTCGCCCCGCCGGCGGTGGCCAGCGGCGACAGGCAGAGCCCCAGGAGCACGTAGTAGGGGATGGCTCCGAAGGGGGTCTCGAAGTAGTTGCCGAACATCCCGAGCCCGAAGCCGAGCGCCACGACCGTGAAGCCGAACACCTCGCCGGTCACCCGTCGGACCCTCTGGAGCAGGCCCAAGATGGCGATCTGGAGCCCGGCGAAGAACGCCAGCCCGACGAAGCCCGAGTAGCCGATGGCGTAGTAGTAGACGCTGTGGGGCGTTCGCACGCCGGGCTCGACGTAGGCCACGAGGTTTCGCAGCTCGAACCCGTAGCCGTTGCCGAACAGGAGGTGCTGGCGGTCCTTGGTCACGCTGTCGCCGATGGCGTTCCACCAGGTCTGGCGCCACGACGCGGTGCCGGCGAACACGTCGGCCTGGTCGCTGTAGCGCATGGCCAGGTCCTTGTTGAACGGGGCGACCGAGCGGGCGAGCACCCCCTGAGCCGAGATCTTCCCGCCTCTCGTGCTCGACGCCGGGATCTGGAGGTTGAACAGCGACATGATGGTGAACGCCACCGCCACGATGGCGGCGCCCCCGGCCATCACCCTCAGGTTGCGCTTGAGGATCGACCAGATCACCAGGGCGGCCATGAAGCCCACCCACTCACCGCGCATCTGCATGGCGAGCATCATGAAGAAGTTGGCGACGTAGAGGTACCAGTCGCGCCGGAAGCTCCGCCCCAGGCACAGCAGGCCCATGATGGCGATGCCCGAGCCGGCGGGGCCGCTCAGCGCCACCCCCTGCGCCCACGGCAGCACGATCCCCAGGTGCTGGAGAAACAGCAGGAAGATGGCGCCGTAGATCGCGTTCGTCCAGGCCAAGACCGCGACGAAGCGGCGCAGAATCCCCCGGTCGACCGTGCCGATGGCAATCCCGACGGGCACGAAGATCGCGTAGTAGTTGAACGGGAGGTTGAGGATGATGTCCTGGAGCGGGTGGCCCTGCGAGTGCCCGAGAACCACCTGGAACAGGCCGTAACCCACGAAGATGGCGATGGCCCACATCAGGATGTGGAACGGGCCGGGGTCGACCAGTTGCCCCACGACGGCGAGGACGCGGTCCCGCAGGGGACGGAACGCGAAGGCTCCCACGAGGAGCACCTCGCCGAGGAAGATGCCGAGGGCGGGCACGCCGATGTAGGCGAAGGCGCGACCGATCGACAGGTAGCCCACCACCGTCACGATCGTGAGGGTGGAGACCCGCGACTGCCAGCGGTTGGCCGCGTCGACACGACGAGGTGCGCCCGTGCCACTCGTCGAGGTGGTCCGGTTTCCAGGTGGAGGCGTGTCCACACGAACCTGGAGCAAGAAGGTTCCTTGGTGACGAGGGGGGAGTGTCTACCATCGTAGCTTCGGTGGCCAGCGCGGCGCCGGGAGCCATCCAGACCAGCACGCGAGGGCGAGACCGTGAAGATCCTGATGAGCGCCTTTGCGTTCGAGCCCGGCGCGAGCTCGGAGCCGGGCGCCGGGTGGGCCTTCGCCCGGGCCGCAGCCGAGCACCACGACGTCTGGGTCATCACCGACGGCCGCCGGCGCACGTTGATCGACGAGCATCGCGACCGCCACCCCGAGCAGTGGCGAGGGATCCAGGTCGACTACCTCGACCCGCCCGGGTCCTTCGCGGCCACCCTCCCCGAGCAGGTCCAGTACGCGCGGTGGCAGCGGAGCCTCCGTCGTCGGGCGAAGGCCCTGCACGCCGAGATCGGGTTCGACCTCGCTCACCACGTCACCATCGCCCTCGACTGGCTGCCGACGGGGCTCGACCGTCTCGACGTGCCCCTCGTGTGGGGTCCGGTCGGCGGCGTGCCGGCCACATCGGGGCCGTGCTGGCGATGGCTGGGGGTGCACGGCGCGCTCGGGGAGGTGGCCCGGCTCGCGGTCACCGGCACGGGACGGGCCCTGGTCGGTCGCCGCACCGCCCGCCGCGCCGCGGTGGTGGTGGGCGCCAACGAGGTGGCGGGGCGCTCGCTGGGGGAGCCACCGCACCTCGTGGTCGAGACCAACAGCGCCATCGACCTCGGCTCGCTGCCCGAGCGGTCGGGCCCGGTACCGGGCGCGCCCAGGGCGCTGTTCGTGGCTCGACTCCTGCCGTGGAAGGGCGGAGCGCTCGCCATCGATGCCCTGGCCCGCAGCGACGTCGCCTCCTGGACCCTCACGTTCCTCGGGGACGGCCCCGACGAAGCGCGGCTGCGGCGCCGGGCCGAGCGCCGGGGCGTGGCCGACCGGGTGGAGTTCCGGGGATCGGTCCCCCGTGCCGAGGTCCTCGACGCCCTGGCGACGGCGGACGCCCTGTTCCTGCCGACGTTCCACGACGCAGGTCCCTGGGCGGTGGCCGAGGCCATCTCGATCGGTTGCCCCGTGGTGGCCCTCGACTGGGGCGGGCCCGGCTCGCTGCTGGCCGGGGGTGGTGGCCTGGCCGTGCCCGTGACCGGTCGCGACCTGCCCGGGCGGCTGGCCCGGGCCCTCTCGTCGGTGGAGGGCACGTCGCAGCCCCGGTCGACGCGCTTCGACCGGTCCCGCCTGGCCGATGTGGTCGACGGGTGGTACGAGGACGCCGTCTCGACCTCGACATGGCCCGCGGCCCGCTCCGCGGACGGGCCCCTGCGCACCGACGTGCTCGGCGTGGGGATCTCGGCGATCGATCCCGAGCAGGCCCTCGAGGAGATCACGTCGTGGATCGACGACGACCGGCGCAGCTACGTCTGCGTCACCGGCGTGCACGGGGTGATGGAATCCCAGAGCGATCCCGAGCTGCTCCGCATCCACAACGAGTCCGGGCTGACCACCCCCGACGGCATGCCGATGGTGTGGGCCAGCCGGTTCGCCGGCCACCGCCACGTCCGGCGGGTGTACGGCCCCGACCTCATGTTGGCGGTGTGCCGTCGGGCCGCCGAGCGCGGCTGGTCGTCCTACTTCTACGGCGGCGCCGAAGGGGTGCCCGACGAGCTGGCTGCGGCGCTCCGGACCCGCTTCCCCGGCCTGAAGGTGGTCGGCGCCCACTCGCCGCCGTTCCGCCCCCTCACCGACGAGGAGGATGCGGCGATCGTCGACGAGATCAACGAGGCGCACCCCGATCTGGTGTGGGTCGGTCTCAGCACCCCGAAGCAGGAGCGGTGGATCGCCGCCCACCGCGATCGCCTCGACGCCCCGGTGCTGCTCGGCGTCGGCGCCGCGTTCGACTTCCACACCGGTCGGGTCAGCCAGGCGCCGGCGTGGATGCAGCGCAGCGGGCTCGAGTGGCTCTACCGGCTCGGCCGTGAGCCACGCCGGCTGTGGCGGCGCTACCTCGCCAACAACCCCAGGTTCCTGGTGGCCGTCCTGCGGCGGCCGCCCCGGCGCTGGGAGGCCTGAGCGGTGCGCATCGCGGTGTTCGACCACGTGGCCACGGCCCGCAACCCGGCGGGCGGGTGCGTGCTGCGGGTGGTCGAGGGGCTCGCCGGCGAGCACGAGTTCACGGTCTTCGCCGCCGCCTTCGACGACCGCGGGCACCCGGGAACGCACTTCGTGCGGGTCCCCGCCATCAGGCGCCCCCAGGTGCTGCTGTACCTCACCTACCTCGTCACCGCCCCGCTGACCTGCCGGTGGCACCGCCGTCGCCGTCGCCTCGCCCCCTTCGACCTGGTCGAGGCGGTCGAGCCCCACGTGCTGGGTGCGTCGCTCGTGTACGCCCACTTCTGCCACACCGCCTACCTGCGAAGCCACTGGCGGGCGGCGCGCCCCGATGGCGTCCGCCGCCTCGCCCGCTACCTCGACCACCGGGCGCGCGCCCTGCTCGAGGGGGTGATGTTCGGTCAGGCCGAGATGGTGGTCGCCACCTCGCGGGGCCTCGCCGACGAGCTCGTCGCCGCGTTTCCGCGGCTGCGCGACCGGGTGATCGTCGTCCCCAACGCCGTCGATCTCGAACATCTGGCTCCGCCGGCCGACGCCGATGCGGCCGAGGCCCGGCGGTCGCTCGGGGTACCCCCGGGATCAATCGCCTTGAGCTTCGCCGCCCTCGGCCACTTCGAGCGCAAGGGGCTGCCGGCGCTGATCGAGGCCCTCGCCACCCACCCGCCGGGACGCTTCCACCTGATGGTGGCGGGAGGGACGCCGGCAGCGATCAAGCCGGCGTCGGCCCTCGCCGAGCGCCTCGGCGTGGCCGACCAGATCGACTTCGTGGGCACCGTCGACGACCTGCGCCCGATCCTGTGGGCATCGGATGCCTTCGTGCTCCCGACCCGGTACGAGACCTTCTCGCTCGTCACCTACGAGGCGGCGGCGGCGGGCGTCCCCGTGGTGGCCACCCCGGTCCACGGGGTGGCCGACCTCGTGGTCGACGGCGTCAACGGGTTGGTCATCGAGCCCACGGCGTCGTCGGTGGCCGCGGCGCTCGAGCGCCTGCACGAGCTCGGCGAGGAGGGACGACGGGCGCTCGGCGCGCAGGCCCGCACGGACGTGCAGGGGTATGGCGAGGACGCCTTCGTGCAGCGATGGCGGGACGTCTACGCGCGCGTGGCCGAGGGATCACCCGCGCCCTGAACCACGGGCTGCGCCGCTGCGTCAGGCCGGTGGCTTGAGGACCGCAGCCAGCCGGTCCGTGTTGAGGTAGGGGTCGTGTCCCGGCCCCAGGTCCTTCACGAAGTCCGTCCATCCGTGGTTGCAGTCATCGGCGATGATCGCCCCGCCGGGGACGAGCGACTTCCACACGAGGTCGAACTCCCAGCGCATGTGGTCCGGGGTGTGGAGGTCGTCGTGCACGAAGAGGCCGATCGGCCCCACCTCGGCGAGGATGCGGGGGAGCGACGTGCGGACGTCTTCGAGCACCACGCGGTGGCGGTCTCCGAGCTGCTCGCGGATCTCGGCGGGGATGGCCCAACCCACCCCGCTGCCCGACCAGTCGAACACGGCACCGTCGTCGAGGACCGTGGGCCCCTCGGGCGGGAGGTCGATGGAGATGAGCGAGCCGGACCCGTTCTCGAGCAGGGCGGCACCGATGTGGGCGCCGGAGATGCCCGCCGCGATCCCGGTCTCGACGACCACCTCAGGTCGGATGCTGCGCACGATCCCGTACTCCACCAATGCGCTGTTCGGCGACAGCCCGCCCTGGTGCCCGGAGGCTGCGGCCACGCGCTCGAACATGTCGTCGAGGAGCGGCTGCCACCGGTCGAGCCCGTCGAGGGCCTGGTCCGGATCGAAGCCCAGGCCACGCAGCACGTCGACCGGGGAGCGCTGGCCGCGCTGGAGGTCCAGCTTGGAGCGGCCGTAGCGAACGATCTCGAGCGGTCGCCTCCGGTAGTACGACGATCCGATGGTCTCCCGGGCGAAGCGCACCAGGTCGGGCCGTTTGGTCGGGGCTTCGGCCGAGCGCGGGTGGTCGCTGGTCGGGGTCACGTCGGTCACGGCCCGGTCAGGCGGACGCGGTGGGGGACAGCTTGGCCGCCACCTGTTCCGCGATCCAGGCGTAGGTGCGGGCCATGCCGTCCTCGAGCGAGATGGCCGGCTCCCAGCCGAGGACCTTGCGGAGCTGCGTGTTGTCCGAGTTGCGGCCGCGGACGCCCTCGGGCCCCTCCACGTGGACGATGCCCAGATCGGTCCGACCCGCCGCCGCCATGGCGATGCCGGCCAGTTCGTTGATCGTGACCATGCGGTCGGTGCCGAGGTTGAGCGGCTCGGCGAAGTCGCTCTCCATGAGGCGCAAGATGCCCTCGACGCAATCGTCGATGTAGCAGAACGATCGGGTCTGCTCGCCGTCGCCCCAGATC
Organism: uncultured Aquihabitans sp.; assembly: GCA_964542495.1. Classification (GTDB taxonomy): domain Bacteria; phylum Actinomycetota; class Acidimicrobiia; order Acidimicrobiales; family Iamiaceae; genus Aquihabitans. The sequence goes on along the minus strand of CAZIVZ010000051.1, from coordinate 4,148 downwards.
TCGATGGAAGATCCCGGAGCCGCCATCGCCACCTTCCGACACATGGCCGCCGGCGACTTCTCCCGTCCACCGTCATAGGTGCCGAGTGGACCGAAGATGTTGTGGAAGCGCACCGTGCGGGTCTCGAGGCCGAAGTCCATGCGGAAGTACCGCGTGAGCAGCTCACCGTAGAGCTTCTCCCAGCCGTAGGCATCCTGTGGATCCGCCGGGAACGCGTCGGATTCCTTCAGCGGGACGACGTCGGCTTCGGTCTGGAGGAACTCGGGGTACACGCACGCCGAGGACGTGTACAGGTAGCGGTCCACGCCGTTGTGGCGCGCCCCCTCGATCGTGTTGATGTCGATCAAGGCGTTGTCGCGGATGATCGTGCCGTGGTTGTTCGAGATGAACCCCATGCCCCCCATGTCGGCGGCGAGGGCGTAGACCTGTTCGACGTCCTTCGTGGCCGTGAGGCAGTTGTCCGGATCGCGCAGATCCAGGCGCAGGAACTCGTGCGCCGCGGTGGGCGCGAACTCCGGCTCCTTCACGTCGACACCCCGCACCCAGTGTCCCTGCTCCTTGAGCGCAGACACCAGGTGACTCCCGATGAATCCGCCCGCTCCCGTAACCAGTACCCGACTCATTGCTTTCCCCCCGCACCGTGGTTGTGCCTAGTTCGTTCCGCCTTGTGGCAACGCCATGTTTCCACGCGACGTCACGCAGAGCAATCTCTACAGTGGTATTTCTGCCACGGAAGGTGATGTCGGCCGCGCCTCGCTGGGTGCGCCGACCGACCCACCGTTGCAATTCCGGCTCCTAGCCTCGGATCACGATCACCGTTGTACAGGATCCAAGCGGACGACGGTATCCTTGTCACCATTCATGAGAACATCTAGAGTTGCACTGGGCTACATGGCGGTGGGGTGCAACGGATGATGCTCGGCTCGGCGAACATCTGCCCGATCTGTGGGGCACAGGCGGGAGAAACGGTCGCGGATCTCGGCGTGGTGCCGGCCCAGAGCACATCGCTCTGGCCCGACGCCGAATCGGCACGGGGAGCACCGTCGGGACAGATCCGCCTCATGGTCTGTGGCCGGTGCGACTCGGTGTACAACGCCGACTTCGATCCGGACCTCGTGCCCTACGACGCCCAGTACGAGAACTCGCAGTTCTTCTCGCCGAGGTTCCGGGCCTACGCCGAGGAGCTGGCCGCCCGCCTGGTGCGTGACCATGACCTGCAAGGTCGTCACGTCATCGAGGTCGGCAGCGGCAAGGGCGAGTTCCTGGCCGCGCTCAGCCGCGCCGGCGTGGGCCGGGCGACGGGGTTCGACCCGAGCTACGACGGCGAGATCGACGCCCTCCACCTGCCGGGCGTGGTGCTGGTGCGCGAGCGGTACGGACCGGGCGCGGTGGTGGATCCGGGCGCGGTGGTGTGCCGTCACGTGCTCGAGCACCTCGTCGATCCGGTGGGCTTCCTGAAGGAGATCCGCAAGGCCATGGGCACCGACGCCCCGGTGCTCTACCTCGAGGTTCCGAACCGCGCCGTGACCTTCTCGTCGTCGGGTCTCTGGGACGTGATCTACCAGCACTGCACCTACTTCGATGCGCGCTCGCTGTCGTGGGTCGCTCGGGAGGCGGGCTTCGAGGTGCTGCGATGCGACACGGCCTTCGACGACCAGTTCCTCTACCTCGAGGCCGTGCCCGCCGACCGGGACTCGTCGTCGAGGGCGCTGGTGCAAGACCTCGGCAGACCGCCTGCGGATCTCGTGCCGGCACGAGACGAGGTCGGCGTGCTGGCCGCGCTCGGCACGCGGGTCATCGACGAGTGGTCCCGTCGCCTCGGTGCGTGGAGGGACGAAGGCCGCCGGGTGGGCCTCTGGGGGGCCGGCGCGAAGGGCGTGACCTTCCTCAACCTGGTGGGCGGTGACGGGGTGGGCACCGTGATCGACGAGAACCCCCGCAAGCGAGCCCGGTTCCTTCCCGGCACCGGGCACGTGGTCTCGGCCCCCGAGGATCTCATCGCCAACCCCGTGGACGTGATCTTGGTGGTGAACGCGGTCTACCTCTTGGAGATCGCGGACCGCATCGACGCCCTCGGGGTGCTGGCCTCGCTCATCGCGCTGTGACCGACGCCGAGGACTCGCTGGGTGAGCGGCCGGCCACCGCGAGCACGGCGTCCTCGAAGCCCCGCCGGAACCGCTCCACCGTGAAGGCCTCCTCGTAGCGCAGGCGGCCGGCCCGGCCCATCGACCGAGCCCGCTCGGGGTCGGCGAGCAGGCCGGCGAGGGCGTCGGCCAGCGCGAACGGGTCCTTCGGGGGCACGAGGAGCCCGGTGCGGCCGTCGTCCACGAGCTGATCGATCGAGCGCCAGTCGCTGGCGACGACCGGACGCCCGCAGGCCATGGCCTCGATCACCACGAGCGGGAGGGACTCGCCCTCGTAGTAGGTGGGGAAGCAGAAGATGTCGGCGTCGACCATGGCGGCCCACGCCTCGTCGCGTCCCAGCGGACCGGTGCGGCGCACCCGGGAGCTCAGGGAGGGATCGGCGATCCGGTGCTCGAGCCGAGCCGCGTACGCGGGGTCGGGGGCATCGCCGGCCAGCACGAGGTCCAGATCGAACCCATCGGCCACCAACCGCTCGCACGCCTCGAGCAGCACCCCGGGCCCCTTCGACTCGTAGAGGTTGCCGAGGAAGAGCACCCGGGTCTTCCCGTCGTCCCGCAGCGACTGGGTGAGCGCGGCGTCGCGAACCTGCTCCGGGGCGTCGACCCCGTTGGGGAGGAAGGACCACCGCTCGGTGGTGAAGACGGCCTCGGGTGGGTTGGGGGAGAGGTGGATCACCGCCTGGGTCCGGCCGTAGGCGCGCCTCGCCAGCGCCCGCAGCGGCCACGGCGCCGCGGCCACGACCTCCCCCACGCCGCCGGTGTGCACGTGGAGGACGGTGCGGTCGAACGTGGGCCTCACGGTCAGGAGCAGCACCGTGTCCCGGACCACCCCGACCAGGTTCTTGACCCCCACGGAGTACACGAGGGTGCGAGCGCCTGACCGTCGGCGGGCCCGGTGGACGTCGACCACGGCCCGCACCAGCGTCGCCACCTTCCCGAGGCGGGGCCGTCCCACGTCGACGATGTCGCCCGAGAAGCGCAGGCCCACCGGCGTCAGGTCGAGCCGGCGGTACCGACCCTCGAACAGCAGCTGGTCCGCCACCGCCTGGCCGTGCACGGGCGGTGGCACCGGCCCGACGGCGACGACCGGGATCCTCGGCGGCGCCAGCCCGACCGGGTGGCTCACGTCGTGACGGACACCGGCGTCTCGGCCGCATCGGCGGAACCGCCCCGGAAGAGGTTCGGCATGATGCGACGCTGCCCCAGGGGAGCCGGCGCGGTGGACATCCTCGTGCGGTCCTCGGCCAGCGGCGCCATCGTGTAGATGTAGCCGGCCACGGGCACGCCGAAGAGGTGCAGCTTGGCGGCGAGCTGCTCGGCGTTGGCGATGGGGCTGCCGTGGCGGATGACGACCACGGCGGCGTCGACGTCCTTGAGGACCGCGGTGCCGTAGGCGACGTTCAGCAGGGGCGCCACGTCGATGACGGTGACCTCGTAGTCGGCCCGGAACCGCTCGAACAGGGCCGCCGAGGCGCTGGAACCGAACAGGCGCGACGGCTCGCGATCCGCCGAGCCGCCCGGCAGCAGGTCGATGCGGTCGTCGCCGAGATCGAGCTTGACCGGGGCGTAGGTGGTCAGCCCGGCGCCGATCACCTCGGTGATGCCGGGGACCGACTCCACCCCGACTGGCGCGAACAGCTGGACCAGACCCTGGGCCTTCAGGTCGGCATCGATGGCGAGCACCGAGGTGTGGGCCTGCGCCTGGGCCAGGGCCAGGTTGGCCGTGGCGACCGTCTTGCCGTCTCCGACCGTCGGGGACACGACCCCGATGACGCCCTTGCCCACCGACACCCGCAACGACGCCACCGCGAAGCGGAACGCCTCGGCGGCGACCGACTCGGGCGCACCGATCATGGGGAGCAGGCCGGTCAGCCGCTCGGCGTGGAAGTCCGGGATCTCGGCGATGAGCGGTGCGGCGAGCACGCTGGCCGGCTCGAAGGCGTTGGAGAACTCGCGGCGGCGGGAGTCGCGCTCGAGGGCGACAATCAACGCCGTGGCCAGCGC
>CAZIVZ010000050.1:0-12258 GCA_964542495.1 uncultured Aquihabitans sp. | reverse complement strand
ACTGCACCACCGTGCCCTACAAGCAGATCGTCATCGCCCTGGGTGCCGGATCCACCGCCGCCCTCAGCGCCTTCGACCACCTCATCCGCACCTCGGCCCCGGCGGCCCAGCCCGAGCCCGCGCTGGCCTAGGTTGCCGCTGCGGCCCGCCGGGCCACAGCCAGGGGGTTCCGATGAACCTGCGCGATCTCCGCTACCTCGTGGCCGTGGCCGACCACGGCCACTTCGGTCGGGCCGCCGAGGCGTGCTTCGTCAGCCAGCCCACGCTCTCCACCCAGATCCGCAAGCTGGAACGGGAGCTGGGCGTGGAGCTGATCGAGCGCAACCCGCGCCAGATCGTGCTCACCGCGCCGGGTCACCGGATCGTGGCCAAGGCCCGCTCGGTGCTGAGCGAGGCCGACGACATCGAGCGGATCGCCGCGCAGGCACGGGACCCCGAGGGCGGCACGATCCGCCTCGGCCTGTTCCCCACCCTCGCCCCCTACCTGCTCCCGCACGTGGTCCCGCAGGTGCACCGTCGCTTCCCGAAGCTCGAGCTGCTGTTGGTGGAGGAGAAGACCGACGAGATCCTCACCCGCCTTCGAGACGGGCGGCTCGACGCCGGCGTCCTCGCCCTGCCGGTCCCCGACAAGCACCTCCACGCCGAGCCGCTCTTCGTGGAGGACTTCGTGCTGGCCGTTCCCGCCGACCACCGCCTGGCGGGCTCGACCGAACCGGTGCCCACCTCCGTGCTGGCCGACGAAGCGGTGCTGCTGCTCGAGGAGGGACACTGCCTCCGGGACCAGGCGCTGTCGGTGTGCCGGCTGGCGGGCGCCGAGGAGCGACCGGGCTTTCGGGCCACCAGCCTCGAGACGCTGCGCCAGATGGTGGCGAGCGGGGTCGGCGTCACCTTCCTGCCGTCGCTCGCCGCCCAGCCGCCGGTGGCTCTCTCCGGCGACCTCGCCCTGGTCCCCCTCGCCGAGCCGGTCCCCCGGCGGGAGATCGCCATGGTGTGGCGCACCACCTCGCCCTCGGCCCCGCTGCTCCACACTCTGGCCGACGCGTTCGCCGACCTGCCGGCGTCGCTCACCGGGGTTCGGCACCCGACAGCCCGCGGGTCGGCCTGATCCCCCACACACCCCCCACACCCGCACCTGACGGGCTCGAGGGCCCTCCTCAGGCGGCGAGGCCGGTGTTGTCGGGGGGTTTGGGGGGTGGGCGGCGTGGTGGGGGGTTGCGGGTGAGGAAGGTGGTGCGGGGGCGTTGTTCGGGGGGTGGTGGGGGTGGGGGTTTGTGGCCGTGGCCGGGGGCGGGGATGTGGTGGCCGTCGGGGTCGTGGAGGTGGATGTGGCCGTCGGGGGTGCGGGTGAGGGTGTAGCCGCCTTCGTGGACGGCGTGGTGGTGGTTGCGGCAGAGCAGGACGAGTTCGTGCAGGGCGGTGCGTTTGGCGAGCTCGTAGGGGACGGTGTGGTGGGCGTCGGTGCGGTGGGCGGGGATGTCGCAGCCGGGGAAGACGCAGCTTCGGTCTCGGGCTTCGATGGCGGCGCGTTCGGCTCGGGTGGGTCGTCGTCGCTGGTGGGTGACGCCGAGGGGGTGGGTGGTGCCGTCGAGGCCGAAGTAGGTGAGGATCTCGGTGACGTCGGCGTCGCAGAGGAGGCGTTCGGCGACGAGGCGGTCGAGGGTGGTGTGGTCGCCGAGGACGCAGCGACGTCGCAGGGCGTCGGCCACGGCGTGGGCGGCGTCGCCGAGGAGGTGTTGGGCGTCCCAGTGCAAGGTGACCGACGGTCGGGGCCGGCGGCGCCGGACCCGCAGCGGCCGCGGCGCGGCCGCTGCCGGGGCGGGCGGGGTCTCGTCGGGTGGTTCGAGGGCGAACTCGACTGGGGTGACGGCTGCTGGTGCGGTGGCCGGTCCGGCGTCGGGTTCGGCGGCTGGTGGGGTGAGGGTGTCGCCGGTGGCGTCGTCGAGCAGGTCGGCGAGGATGATGGCGTTGCGCTGCGACGCGGACAGGCCGTCGGTGTGGGTCCATTCGCCGCTGCGGAACCGGGCGTCGCGTTCGGCGTCGAGCAGGTCGGCGAGGCGTTGGCCACCGATGGCGTCGAGGTCGCCGCCGAGGCGGAACCGGCCCAGGAGCGTGCGCGAGAGGTGCAGGGTGTTGCGGGTGTCGTCGGTGGAGGGATCCGGGCCGCCATCCGCGCCGACGGTGGCGAGGGCGATGGCCCGCCAGTGCGCCAGCAGCACCTTGGCCTGGCGGACGCTGAGCGGCGTGATCTGGGTGACGAGGTCTGCTTCGTGCTCGGCGAAGAGGTCCTCCACCTGGTCACGGGCCGCGACGAGCAGCTCGACCTTGGCGGTGCCCAACACGGCGCCGCGGTAGGCCGAGTCGACGTGGGGGCAGACGGGGAGCTGGCGGCCGATGCCGACGAGGGCCTTGGCCCGGCCGTGGGCCAGCTCGGTGCGCGCGGCGAGCCAGGACTCGATCGAGCGGGCCCGGTCCAAGCGGTGCAACGACCGGGCCCGCGCTGCTGCGGCCACCGACGCCACACACGCTTCCACCCGGCCCAGGACGGCGCCGAGGGCGTACACGGCGTCGAGCACCTCGCCATCGCTGAGCCCGGTCACGTCGAGCGCGACGCACGCTTCGGCGGCGGCAGACAGCGCGGCGAACGGGTCACGGTCCCCGTCGGTGGTGCTCGCGTCTCCTGCCATCCGCCCATGCCACGAACACCAGTTCCCCCCTGCAACCCCCTTTCAGGATTTTTCCGACTTTCCCGTGCTGTCCCATGTCCGAACTGTCCGCATCGGAAACCCTCGAGCAGGACCCTCGACCGCCACTCGGCAGCGTGGTCAACTGTCGCCATGGAGGGGACACGGGGCGGCGGCCCGACGTTCGGCGGCCGAGGCGCATGACGGCCGACGAACCAGAGCCGGCGCAGGCGCCGCTCCTGGCCACGAAGCTGCACCCGCCGCGCCGGCGGCGCACGCTCGTGGCCCGGCCGCGGCTCGACGACCTCGCCGATCGCAGCCGGCAGCGGGCGCTCACGCTGGTCTCGGCACCAGCAGGCTTCGGCAAGACGACCCTCGTGGCCGACTGGTTCGCCGGCGGAGAGGCCACCGCCTGGCTGTCGCTCGATCCCGGCGACGACGACCCGGCCCGGTTCTGGGCCTACGTCGTCGCCGCGCTCGAGGCGGCCGCCCCCGAGCTGCGCGCCGACGCAGCGTCGCTCCTCGAGACGCCCGGCGTGCCGCTCGACGTGGTCGTGTCCACGTTGATCAACGATCTCGAGACCGCGTCACGGAACCTGGTCCTGGTGCTCGACGACTACCACCTGATCACGTCGACGGAGATCCACAGGTCCGTCGCGTTCCTGCTCGAGCACCTCCCGCCGCAGATCCGCCTGGTGATCGCCACCCGGGCCGACCCTCCACTGCCCCTCGCGTCGCTGCGGGCCGACGGCGACCTCCTCGAGGTGCGTGCCGCGGACCTCCGCTTCACCCCCGACGAGGCCGGCATCTACCTGAACGGGGCCATGGACCTGACCCTCACCACCGACGACGTCGAGGTGCTCGAAGGCCGGACCGAGGGCTGGATCGTCGCGCTGCAGCTCGCCGCCCTGTCGATGCAGGGACGCGACGATCCCTCCTCCTTCGTCGCCGAGTTCGCCGGCGACGACCGGTTCATCCTCGACTACCTGGCCGACGAGGTCCTGGAGCGCCAGAGCTCCGAGATCCGCGACTTCCTCCTCGCCACGTCGATCCTCGCCCGGCTCACCGGACCGCTGTGCGCCGCGGTCACCGGGACCGACGGCGCCAAGGCGATCCTCGAGCACCTCGAACGGTCGAACCTCTTCATCGTGGCGCTCGACGACCGTCGCACCTGGTACCGGTACCACCACCTCTTCGGCGACGTCCTGCGGGCTCGGCTCCTCGACGGCCAGGCCGATCGGGTGCCCGAGCTGCACCGCCGGGCCAGCGACTGGTTCGCCGCCAACGGGGAGCCCGGCGAGGCCATCGCCCACGCCCTCGCCGGGAACGACCCGACCCGGGCCGCCGAACTGATCGAGCTCGCCTCCCCGGCCATGCAGCGGTCGCGCCAGGAGGCCCGGCTCCGAGGCTGGCTCGAAGCGCTGCCGCCCGACCTCTACGCCGACCGCCCCGTGCTGGCCATGGCCCTCGTCGGCGCCCGCATGGCCTCCGGAGACGCCACCGGGCTCGACCCGCTGCTCGAGATCATCGACTCCTGGCTCGACCGGGACGAGCGCCCCGTCGTGTTCGACGAGGACGCCCACCGTCGCCTGCCCGCCATGGCCGCGGTGCACCGTGCCGGGCTCGCGCTGCTGGCCGGCGATCTCGACGCAGCCGTCGGACACGCCGAGCGGGTCCTCGAGCTCGCCGGCGAGGACGACCTGCTCCAGCGCGGTGCCGCCGCCGCCCTGATCGGGTTGGCGCAGTGGGCCCGGGGAGACCTGGAGACCGCCCGGCAGCGCTACACCGAGTCGATCGCGTGCTTCGAGGCCGGCGACTACCTGTCCGACGCCATGGGGTGCTCGATCGCCCTCGCCGATCTCCAGATCACCCAGGGCCGGCTCCGGGATGCGCAGCGCACGTTCGAGAACGCGCTCGGCCACGCCACGGCACACCCCGGTCTCCGGGGTGCCGCAGACATGCACGTCGGCCTCAGCCTGCTGGCCATCGAACACGACGACCTCGACGCGGCCGAGCACCACCTCCGGGCCAGCGCCGAGCTGGGCGAGCACCTGGGGCTGCCGCAGCACCCCTATCGCCGACGGGTGGCCGCCGCCCGACTCCACGAAGCCAACGGCAACCTCGAGGCCGCCATCGAGCCGTTGACCGAGGCCGAGGCCCGCTACGACACCGACTTCTCTCCGAGCGTGCGACCGGTCACCGCGATGCGGGCCCGGATCGCCGCCGAGCTCGGCGACCGCGATGCCGGGGCCCGATGGGCCGCCGACCACGACCTCAGCCCCGACGACGAGCTCGCCTACGTCCGGGAGTTCGAGCACCTCACCCTGGCCCGGATCCTCCTCGCCCGCGGATCGGCCGAGGACGTCGAGCGCGCCACCGCGCTGCTGCGCCGGCTCCTCGCCGCCGCCGAGGCAGGAGGCCGAGCGGGCAGTGCCGTCGAGATCCAGGTGCAACTGGCCCTGGCCCTGCGATCCGCCGGCCGTGATGCGTCGGCACGCGAGGCCCTGGCCGACGCGCTCGTCCGAGCCGGTGCCGAGGGCTACGTGCGCACCTTCCTCGATGCCGGTCCGGGCATCGTCGGCCTCCTCCGCTCGCTCGCCGGCGAGGACGGTGAGCGTGCCGCGCGGGTCTTGGCGTCGACGCGGACCGCCGCGGCCGTGCTCCGCACCCGGACGATGGACCCCGACGAGCTGAGCGACCGGGAGCTCGAGGTGCTCCGCCTCCTCCGCAGCGATCTGAGCGGACCGGACATCGCCCGTGAACTGCACGTGTCGCTCAACACGCTGCGCACCCACACCAAGCACATCTACACGAAGCTGGGCGCCACCAACCGGCGCGAAGCGGTGACCCGCGCCGGCGAGCTCGGCCTCTGACCAGGTCATCCTCGGTCAGCGGCGGCGGTCGCCGCCACAATCACCACATGTGGTGATGTGCGCTCACCAGGTCCGTTCGTACGTTCACCCTCGTGAGCAGCGACGACCGCACCGACGAAGCGACCAAGGCGCAACCGGCCGCTGACCACTCGTCCACCGAGTGCTACGAGATCCGGGTCCGAGGCCACCTCGGCGCCCGGTGGGCGGCTTGGTTCGACGGGCTCGCCCTGGCCAACGAGGACGACGGCACCACCGTCATCAGCGGCCCGGTCGTGGACCAGGCGGCCCTGCACGGCCTCCTCCAGAAGCTCCGCGACCTCGGCATCACCCTGCTCTCGCTCACCCGGACCACACCGGTGGAGTCGATCGAGCACACGGTCTCCCCCCACACCCCGAACCGACCCAACCCACCAGGAGCACCCTCATGATCACCGTCACCGGACTCACCAAGCACTACGGCGACCGCACCGCGGTCGACGACCTCACCTTCACCGTCGCCGAGGGCCGGGTCACCGGCTTCGTCGGACCGAACGGCGCCGGCAAGTCGACCACGATGCGGATGATGGTCGGGCTCACCCAGCCCGACCGGGGCGAGGTCCGCTACGGCGGTGTCCGCTACGGCGACCTCCGCCACCCCGTCCGCCTCGTCGGCACCGTCCTCGACCCCCGGTGCATGCACCCGGGCCACTCCGCCCGCAACCACCTCCGGGCGATGGCCGCCCTGAGCGACATCCCCGCAGCCCGGGTCGACCGGGTCATCGCCGAGGTCGGGCTCGACTCGGCCGCGAACCAGCGCACCGGCGGCTTCTCCCTCGGCATGCGCCAGCGCCTCGCCCTGGCCGGCGCCCTCCTCGGCGACCCGCAGGTGCTGATCCTCGACGAGCCCTCGAACGGCCTCGATCCCGACGGGATCCGCTGGCTCCGCAACCACCTCACCGACTTCGCCCGCCGGGGCGGCTCGGTGTTCGTGTCCAGCCACCTCATCAGCGAGCTCAGCATGTTCGCCGACGACCTCGTGGTGGTCGGCGGCGGCAAGCTCCTGGCCGCCGAGACCGTCGAGGCCATCACCGCCCGCCAGGCGGCGACCGTCGTCGTCGAGACGCCCCAGCCCGCCGAGCTCGCCGAGATCCTCGTCGGCCCCTCCACCACCGTCGACACCGACGGGGACCGGTTGGTCGTGCGGGGCACCACCAAGACCGCCGTCTCCCAGCTCGCCTTCGAGCACGGCATCCGCCTCGTCGAGCTCAGCGAGATCGCCCCGTCGCTCGAGGAGACCCTCCTCGACATGACCGGCGCATCCGCCGAGTTCGCCTCCGCCTGAACCGCCAGGCCCCACCCGACCACCCGACCACCCAACCCCGAAGGACCAGGACCATGAGCACGATCAACCCCACCATCGCCGAGCCCACCAGCATCTGGACGACCAGCGACCGCACCGTCGTCCGCACCTCGACCGAAGACCTCCGCGCCGTCCCCGCCGCGCTGCGCAGCGAGTGGATCAAGCTGAGCTCCCTGCGAGCCAACAAGGTCATCGTCGCCATGACCGCCCTCGTCGGCGCCGTCATCGCGGGCGGCCTGGCCGCCACCGCCACCGACCCGACGCTCACCGCGTCGGAGCTGTTCATCTACCCGCTCCCGCTGGTGGCGATGCTGGCCGCCGTCGCCGGCATCCTCATGTTCACCGGCGAGGCCCAGCACGGCACCCTGGCCGTGGTCCTCGCCGCCCGACCCGCCCGCTGGGTGGTCGTCACCGCCAAGACCGTCACGGCGGCCATGGTCGGGGTCGCGCTGGGGGTCACCGGGATGGTCGCCGGCTTCGCCGGTGCCGCCATGGGAGGCGTCGAGCTCGGCAGCGGTTCGCACCTCGCCAGCCGGGGGCTGTGGGCCCTGCTCTACATCGTCCTGGCCGCCCTCATCGGCCTCGGCGTGGGCATGATCATCCGCCACACCGCAGCGGCCATCACCGGCCTCCTGATGTGGTCGTTCGTGGTCGAGAGCCTGTTCGCCCCCATGTTCCCCGAGAGCGTCCGCCACGCCCTGCCGTTCAGCGCCGGCTACCGCCTGCTCGACGCCGGTCCCAACTTCGAGGCCCCCGTGCTCATCGCACACGAGCTGGCCCGACCGCAGTACGCGCTCATCTTCGGCGCCTACGCCCTCGTCAGCCTGGCCGTCGGCACCGTCCTGCTCAACCGCCGCGACACCAACTGAGCTGCGTGCGTCCCACCAGGACCTGCCGAGCCCGGGCCCACGGCCCGGGCTCTCGCATGCGTGGGCGGCCGCGAGATCGTGGACAGCGGGGACGACACGTCGTAGACCTCACCGCATCCCCGGGCCGGCGAGGAGAGGGACCTGATGGCTGACAGCGAACGCCACAAGCTGACCCCCGAGGAGATCGAGGAGATCCGGTCGCGCTCGGATCGGTTCTTCGTCGACGACCACTCGGGCCGCCTCCTGCGGTTCCGCTACCGCGACGGCTCGAACGACCGGTTCGACGCGGCCAGCGGTGCCTGGGTGCCCGACCCGTCGGAGGAGGCGTTCGAGTTCATGATGCGTGGCGGCTACCTGACCGAGGTCACCGCCGACGAAGCCGCTTCGATCGTCAGCGGCGACGACGACGGCCTGTCCCTCCTGGCCCGCACCCAACCCCGGCGCCCCTACCTCTAGAACGGACTTTGGACCTGAGCTCGATGAGCACGCGTTGACCACCACGCCCAAGCTCCGCGCTTCGATCACTGCGGCCACCGATCGGCCGGTGGACCTGAACGTGATCAGCGACCGGACCGGTCTCGCAGCGACGCACGTCAGGATCGCTGGCCAGGATCGGATCAGCCCCTCCGGACACCAATGGCCCACCCCATACCCGAGGTCGTTCTGGTGCATCGCCCGGGACGCACGACGAAGCGCCGATCTCAACGCCGTTCTCGACGAACTCCTGGAGGTCGTCCACCCCGCCGAGCACGCCCTCCGGACGGTCGTCGCCGAACTGGATCTGGAGCTGTGGGTGAGCCTCCACGTTCACATGGAGGCCGGGCGGGCGCCTGACGGAACGATCAGCCTGAGCTCGCTCCAGCGCATCGTCGATATCAGGCGTCGATGAACCGGAGTGCCGCCGTCAGCGGTCGGCTACGCAGCGCTCGGAGCTGCCGTTCGGCGGTGGGGGCGAGGTTGACCTCGACGGGTCGGCTCACCGCCTGGCGCATGACGTGCGCCAGCAGGGGCCAGTCATCGGCGTGGACTCGGATTTCGTCCAGTGCCCGCTTTGACCGCGGCGAGAGACCCGATCTCTCAGGCACGCCAGACCCGCCAGCATCATGACCTGAGAACGAACACGTATCCAGCGGTGGCTGGGTGGATCAGCGCGGCGGCTGAGTTGGCACGGCGGCGTGCGGCCTCACCCCGGAAGCCGAGGCCTTCAAGGCCACCCCGACGGCTGTTGCCATCTCACCGTTGCCACCGTCACCGTGCGTCCGCCGAATCGCTCCGCCGAGGTCGTGATCAGCCGGTTGAGGTACCGGGCATCGTCGTTCTGCTCACCCTCGCGGGACAGGCCGGTGGTGATCGGGAGCCGGAACCGGTCCCCTGACACGGTCACCAGGACCGGCTTCACCAGACCACGCCCGCCGAGTCGGGCATGGAACCGCGTGGCTCGGCTCACATCGACCGCGTCGACCTGGTCCCAGCGCAACTCGCGGGTTCGAAAGCACCTGGCCGTGACTCCTCGGGCGTCGAGGATCACGCGACTCGTGAAGCCACTGAGTGATCCGACCAACACTCCAGCGCTCCACACGGCCAAGAACGCCAGACCACCCATAGACATCGACGGATCTCGGAACGCCAGCACCCAACACAGTCCGCCAAAGCCGACCATCGGGACCGCAATCCATCGTCGCAGCAAGGACGGTCGGAGCACGACACGGTCCTCGGCCACCTCACGGTCGAACGAGTAGAGGCTCTCCACCCACGGGAGTGTGACACTCCGCCATCACGGCCGGGGTTCCATCGACCGTCAGGGGGCCTGTTCCTCGTTCTGGTGTCGGCGATCGTGACATAGCGGCGCCCCCTTCTCGCTCGATGCCACGTCCAGAACCCCAGGACCGCGACGGCCAGGGGCGTAGCGATCGTCCATCCGCGGCGGGAGATCAGGTATGCGGCTGGCCCGGTGGCCACGTACAAGGCCACCGCGCCCAGAAGTGCCGCCAAGCCGACGAGTCGACCGGCGGTCGGGTCTTCACCATCGAAGCCCGCCATGGCCGACGCGAAGGCGACGCCGACACCGACACCGACGCACGCCATGGACAACATGACGACAACGACCAGTCCTTGCGGACTGGCCCTGACCTGCGTGTTCGTCTGGCGTGCTTGGAGGGACTCGAAACCCCCAACCTTCTGATCCGTAGGCGCATCCGGCCGGTCCAGCAGGTGGTGTCTCCTGCTCTTGTAGCAGGTCAGGTGTGGTGCGTGTTCCAGCAGCCGGTGGCGAATCTGGCCCTGTACTGCCCCGTGGAGTGCCAGAGGGACGTCCAACAGCCGGCTAACAGATCGTCGGACCGGGACACGACCGGGACCGTCCCGGTGGGATCCCGGTGCCGTCCCGGTCGGCCATCCCGGTGACCGGGACGCTTCCCGGTCCGCCGAAGACAGGCGTCACGTGTCGTCGACGTCGACCGAGCCGTAGACCGCTTCGAAGATTCCGGGCGCTTCGTAGATGCGACGCCGCTCACGTCCGGTCACTTCGACGAGGTCGCCGCGTTCGACGAGCGCGTCGATCGCTGTCTGTGCGGTGGGGCGGCTCACGCCGATCGATGCCTCGACCCGTGCGGCCGTGACCACGGGCGACGCGAAGAGATGCTCCGCAAGTCGGATCACCGAGTTGGGGCGCCCCTCGTCGAGGAGCTCGTTTCGCAGCTGGTGCTGGAGCTCGACGAGGCGAACGGTTCGCTCCTCGGAGTCGCGGGCCTGTTGTCGGACACCTCGCAGGAAGAACGCAAGCCAAGGCATGAGGTCGCCGCTCTCGCTCGTGATGAGCAGGTGGTCGTAGTACTCGCTGCGGTGCTGCTCGAAGTAGGCGGAGAGGTAGAGCAGCGGCTGCGGGAGCGCGTCTCGTAGGACGAGCATGAGCGGGATCAGGAGTCGCCCGATCCGACCGTTGCCGTCGAGGAAGGGGTGGATGACCTCGAACTGGTAGTGGGCGACGGCCAGCTGGATGAGCAGTGGCAGGTCGGTCTCGTGGAGGAACCGCTCCAGGTCGCTGAGCGCCTGCTTCATCTCGTCCGGTGGCGGAGGGACGAACACGGCGTCCTCGAGGGTGCTGCCGCCGATCCACACCGGACTCGACCGCAGCTCGCCGGGTCGGCGGTGCTGGCCGCGCACGCCTTGGAGGAGCCGTTCGTGCATTTCGCGGAGGAGCCGCACCGAGATGGGGAAGCCACCTCTGACGCGTTCGAGTCCGTGCTCCATGGCGAGGACGTAGTTGTTGACCTCGGCGGCATCGTCAGCGGCGTCGCGTGATGAGACCTGGCCGACCTCGAAGAGGAGAAGTTGGCCGACATCGGTCTTGGTGCCCTCGATCCGTGAGCTGAGCACGGCTTCGAGGCGAAGGTGGGGGCCGATGAGCAGATGCGGGTTCGGGACGAGTCGCCCCACACCGCCGAGACGGTGGACTGCGCCGGTGGCCTCGTCGAGCAGCTTCACGACCTCATCGGAGAGCGGCACCCTTCGGGGTACCTCGGAGGGGAAGAACGCCCAGAACCCGGTCTGCGTCTTGCGCACCTCGCCGCGGGCGCTGGATGTGAAGGCGTCTGGTCGCACCGGAGCTCCAATGAAAGCGGTCTTGCGGTCGGCCCAGCGTAGCTAAAGAAAACCCCCAATCTCTTTAATTACGGACGGCAACCGGGACAGCTCCTTCTCGGCGTCCCGGCGCGTCCCGTGGACGGTCCGGGACACGTCGCGCTTCTTCCCGGCGATGTCCCGACCGATGTACGCCCGGATGCGCCAACTTCTACCTCGCTGCTGGATGGTTCCTCGCATGCTTGGCCTCCTTGTTCGGCCTACTAGGCCGTCGGAGTGCCACGAGATGACCAAGAAGTTTGGAGATTCCCAGTCCATCCAGTCCGCAGGTCGTTGACCTGGGGTTTTCAGCGCGCTTGGAGGGACTCGAACCCCCAACCTTCTGATCCGTAGTCAGATGCTCTCTCCAATTGAGCTACAAGCGCAGGAGAAGTGCCGCAGCACCCTAGCCGTCGGGCTCCGAGGCGGGCCAACGAGCCCGGAGCACTGTCACCACCCCGGTGCACGATGACGAGCACCGACCCGGAGGAGACCGCCCGTGGCCTACGTCATCGACAACTGGCACTGCTCGAACGGCGTGCGCCTGCGCGTGGAGCGGCCGCTGCCGGGCACGCCGGACCTGGCCCGCTACTGGTGGCCGCTGCACCGGGCGTCGCGCTCGGCGTCGGCGGCCCGCCTGCCGTGGGCCATCTACCTCGACGAGTGGCAGATGGTGGGTTCGGCGCGGCGCGGACGAGCGGGCCTGCTGTGGATCTACGTCCACGAGATCAGCCGGGGCGAGCTGTTCGTCGACACCGACGGGCAGACCTACCGGCTGCGCCCCCTCTCGTCGCGCCCCTGGCAGGGGCGCTTCACCAGGTGCCACGTGCGCACCGCCCTGCTCGACGCCCGGGTGCACGAGGCGGTGCCTCCGCCCC
>CAZIVZ010000049.1:2252-12312 GCA_964542495.1 uncultured Aquihabitans sp. | reverse complement strand
GGAGGGCCTCACCGACGACCTGCCCGAGCACCTCATCGACTGGCAGGGCCACGACTGGCACCCCGAGCGGGGCACGCCGGCCGCTCACCCGAACGCCCGCTTCACCGCTCCGGCGGCGGCCTGCCCCTCCATCGCCCCCGAGTGGGAGGACCCCAAGGGCGTGCCGATCTCGGCCATCCTCTTCGGCGGCCGCCGGGCCACCAACGTCCCGCTCGTCACCGAGGCGTTCGACTGGCAGCACGGCACCTTCCTCGGCTCGATCATGAGCTCGGAGAAGACCGCCGCCGCCGCCGGCACCATCGGCGAGGTCCGCTTCGACCCCTTCGCCATGCTGCCGTTCATGGGCTACAACGCCGGCGACTACATGAACCACTGGCTCGAGATCGGCAAGGCCACCGACGCCGACAAGCTGCCCCAGGTCTTCTGGGTCAACTGGTTCCGCAAGGGCGAGGACGGCTCGTTCCTGTGGCCCGGCTTCGGCGAGAACAGCCGGGTGCTCAAGTGGGTGCTCGAGCGCATCGAGGGCTCGGTCGACGCGGTCGACACCGCCATCGGCCGCGTGCCCACCGTCGACGGCCTCGACCTCGATGGCCTCGATGTGCCGGTCGAGGTGCTCGAGCAGCTGCTGCGGGTGGACAACGACGCCTGGCGGGGTGAGATTCCGCTCATCGAGGAGCACTTCGCCTCGATCGGCGAGCGCCTGCCCACCGAGATGGCCGACGAGCTGCGCGAGCTCGAGAAGCGCCTCGCCAACTGACCCCGGCACCACCATGGCGGTCGCCGCGTACATCTTGATCCAGACCGAGGTGGGCAAGGCCGCCACCGTGGCCGACGAGGTGCGCCGGATCCCCGGCGTGGTGGCCGCCGACGACGTCACGGGCCCCTACGACGTGGTCGCCCGCGTCACCGCGCCCAGCATCGACGACCTCGGTCGCCTGGTGGTGAGCCGGGTGCAGATGCTCGACGGCATCACCAAGACCACCACCATGCCGGTCGTCAACCTGTAGTGGCCGCCGGCCGCTGAGCCGCCGGCCGCCGGGGAGACTGGCATCGAGTGTTGCGGTCTGGTTACAGTCGTTACCGTTCGAGTGTCACGGTGCCGATGGTCCCGGGACGCAGACCCCCTCGCCTGGAGCCCGCCCGCACCGTGAAGTCCCGCCGAATCACACCGTTCGTCGCCTCGGTCGCCGCCACCGTGGTGGCCGTCGCCCTCGCTGCCTGCCAGCCGGTGCTCCCGCCCAAGGCCATCCCCACCACGACCACCACCACCGCCGCCAACGCGCCGGCGGTGCCGGGCGAGGAGGGCGAGGTCGCCGTGGCCGCCGCCCGCACCCAGCTCGGCCAGCCCTACAAGTCCGGTGGGGAGTCCCGGGCCGAGGGCGGCTTCGACTGCTCGGGCCTCACCTACTTCGCCTGGAAGGCCGCCGGCGTCACCCTCCCCCGCAGCTCGGCGGCCCAGTACGCCGGCACCACCCGCATCAAGAAGGCCGACCTCGAGCCCGGCGACCTCGTCTTCTACAGCAGCGCCGGCCCGCGGGGTCGGATCAGCCACGTGGCCCTCTACGCCGGCGGCGACGTCATCATCCAGGCCCGTCGGCCGGGGATCGCCCTGCGCGAGGACAAGCTGTCCACCTACTGGACCTCCAAGCTGGTGGGCTACGGCCGGGTGAAGCGCTAGCGGGGTCCCACCTCGAGCGCCCGCAGCCCGAGGCCCATCAGGAACAGCCCGCCGCACCCGTACAGCAGGTACAGGTGGGGCTTGAGCTGGGCCCGGTAGCTGTAGATGATCGCCACGGAGAAGGCGGCCACGAACCCGTAGAACATGTGGAACCTGTAGGGGGCGGTGTCGCGGCCCTGCACCAGCGCAACGCCCAGGGCCACCTGCACGAAGATCGCCACCTCGGCGGCGGCGGTGCACCACCACAGCGCCCGGTGGCGCAGCGCCTCCCAACGGTGAGCGGCCAGGGCCCAGGCGCCAACCACCCCGTTGGAGGCGATCACCACCCAGGCCCAGTCGACGTGCACCCGGGCCAGCGCCTCGCTGGCCCCGAGCACACCGCTCAAGCGGCGCCGTCCGACCCGCCGGCCACCTCGTAGCTCCACAGCTCGGCGGCGGTGGACACGGGCCGCTGGGCCGCGTCACCCTCCGGACCGCCGGGGTGACCACCGGGATGGCCGCCGGCCGCGGCGGCGCCCGGGTGGCCGCCACCCTCGGCACCGGCGCCCTCCACCGACCGGTGGCCGTGGGCGAACGAGGCCGACGAGGTCCAGGCGTCGAAGGCGGCGTCGTCACGCCAGCGGGTGACGACGAGCCACACGTTGCGGCCATCGGTCGGCTTGAGCAGCTCGAAGCCCTCGAAGCCGTCCTGACCATCCACCGCCCCGGCCCGCGCCGCGAAGCGCCGGGCCAGCTCGTCGCCGCTGTCGGCAGGCACGGTGATGGCGTTGATCTTGATCACGGTCATGTTCTGACCGTACCCGCCGGGGTGCAGCCGCCACGCGAAGCGGCTCGCTGCGGGTGGTCACTCCCGCCACACGCTGACCGCTGCCCCATGTCAGGGGTGGGAAGTGCCGGGGGCCATCGGTGGGAGGAACGCCGCGATCCGGGCTACCGCGGCCTGGTACCTCTTGCCGACCCGGGCCACCAGGCCGGCCTCGATGAGGGCGTTCAGGTCGCGGGCGATCGTGCGGTCGCCGGCCTTGGCGTACTTCGCGGCGAGCGACGGGGTCAGGCCCTCGAGCTCGGACCTGGAGTACTGTCTGGCCGCGCCCATCGCCAGCACCAGCTCGATGCGTCGCTCCCGGGTCGAGTTCGCCGGGTGGGAGCGCATCGACTCGTGCACGAAGTTGATCCATGTCACGTGCACCTGTTGGTCGCGGACCAGGTCGATCTGCTCGCGGATGCCGTCGACAAGGCCCTGCACCGCGTAGGCGATGAACCCACTGGTGTCGCGGGCGGCGCTCGCCCGCTGGAGCTCCCGGTAGTACTGGTCCCTGGTGAGGTTGTAGTGGTTCGACAACAGATGTGCTGCGGGGAGGGGGACCTGGCCGCACCGAGCCAGGATCGCGAACTCGACCAGGCGGGCCGTTCGCCCGTTTCCGTCTCCGAACGGGTGGATCCAGGCGATGTAGAGGTGGGCGTAGATGGCCCGAATCACATCGAGGGCGAACGCGATCTCCGGGTCGTCGCTCCGGAAGGACGGGCCATCGAGCCACTCCACAAGTCGCCCGATCAAGTACGGGCAATCCTCAGCCGGGGCACCCCGGTACGGGCCGACACCGACCCCCTTGGTTCGGATCTCGCCGGGCACCACCCAGTCCTCGTGGTCGGTGCCATCGAGCACCCGGAAGTTGAACGACCCGATCAGGTCCACCGAGAGCGGCAACGGCTCACCGGCCATCACCCGGCGGTCGATGTCTCCCAGAGCCTCGAGCACATTGCGCAGCTCGCGCTCCTGGTAGGCCCTCGACGGCGGCGCCTTGAACTCGTCCCGGAAGATCGCCTCAGCCTGCTCCTGGGAGAGCGTGTTGCCCTCGATCGCCGTGCTCGCCAATGCCCCCTTCACCAGGCTTACCTCAAAGAGGTGACGGGCGATGTCGGGCCTCAAAGGCGTGCCGGCGAGGTGCTGGCACTTCGAGCGGGCCTCCCCGATCAGCATCCACACCCGCTCCCCGAGCTTGCGGAGATCCTTGGCGCTGAAGTCGATCCACGGGTGCGTTTCCTCGTACCGCATCGCCGCAGCCTACTAATGGCCCCAGGAATTGACCATTTCGGTGTCGTTGCGGTTGTCTCCCGATGCGTCCGAGGGTCGTGGGGGGCCAGTGTGCGCGGTCGACCTCGATGCGGGTCAGTCGTCGCGGTGGGCGAGGCCGCCGCCACCGGCCACCGTGGTGGGTGGCTGGGTAGAGGTGGTGGACGTCGAACCGGACGGATCGCCGGGGCGACCGAGGCCGCCCGGACCGTCCTGGTCGCCCGAGCAGCCGGGCGGCGCGTTCACCGGGTTGCAGCGGGCCACCACGCCGCCGGGGAGCATCACGTAGTAGTCGGAGGTGAACTCCACGGCCATGCCGGGCGCCGGGTAGTCGGTGCTCACCCACTGGGCGCCGCTGCGCAGGGCGGCGTCTCGGGTGGTGGTGTCGCCGGTGCGGGCCTCGTCGGTGTCGGAGTCGGCCCGGGTCCGCACCACGTAGCCGGCGGCCACCCGCTGGGCGATGAGCGCCTCGTCGCCGGAGTCGTTCATCTTCACGAAGGCGGCGTCGGCCTGACCGGGCTCGGCGTTGGTGAACAGCACCCGGCCGGCGAGCGACGGGTGCCCGGCGAGGTAGTCGGTGCGGTAGCCACCGGCATTGTCCATGAGGAACATGACCTTGCCGCGGCTCGACTCCAGGGTGGGCCACCCGTCGGTGGTGACGGCCTCGTCGAGCGTGGCGTGGGTGCCCCGCACGTCGTCGGGGGTGATCAGGTCCGACGGGGCGAACACCGAGCGGATCTCGGCGTCGAGCGAGTCCATCCCGGCGGCGGTCCACTTCTCGGGGACCACGAACGGGAAGTTGCCGAGCTCCAGGGTGTCGTCCTTGAGCTCCACCAGCACCGCGACCGGCACGTGGGCGGGGTTGGCGTCGCTCCAGGCCTTCACCTGGCGGAGGCACGCCACCAGGGTGAGGCACGTGGACGCGTAGTCCACGTCCTGGACGTGGAAGGTCTTGATGCCCGGCTGCTCCATCTCGGGGTCGTACGGTCCGGTGCCCGCCACCTGGCGCAGCAGCGGGTTGGCGTAGCGACCACCTTCGGCGTCCAACCAGACGTCGAGCTCGATCTGGCGAACCCGCTGGTCAGAGAACTGGTCCGGGAGCGGGGCGTGCTCGTACATCAGCCCCTCGTCGGCCGAACCGATGAACGAGCGGCGCAGCAGGACCTCGGCCGGCGGCGGGAGCAGGTGGTAGCTGTTGTGGCTCCCGACCACTTGGATCTGGTTCAGCCGCAGCGCGTCGGGCGCCACGGCCGAGGCGGTGGTGGTGCCGCCCGAGAGCGTGGCCACCACCACGGCCAAGGTGAGCGAGGCGACGCCCGCGCCCAGGGCGCGCGTACGACGACGGTTGCTTCGACCCATGGTGCACTCTCCTGCGAACGGCCGGTGGACGAGGGGTGACCGTAGCGCGAACGGGCATCAGGGCATGGGGGCGAACAGCTCGGTGAAGACCGCGGGCGCGTCGGGACCGGGAACGGGGTCGACGATGAACCACTCCGAGCCGAAGACGAACTCGAACGCCTCGGGCGGCATGGAGAGCATGAAGTGGTCGGCACCGATCTGGCTGGCGTGGGCCATCATCGAGGCCCGCTTGCGGTCGATCACCCCCGAGGCGTCGACCACATGGGTCAGCTCGGCCTCGGGCTTGCCGAAGTCGGGCTCGGTGACCTCCTGGGTGGCCTCGTCCTCGGCGTCGAGGGGCACCTCGATGCCCATCTCCTTCGCCATGGCGAAGGCGCGGGCCATGTGGTCGCGGTTCATCGTGCTCTGGGCCACCACCGGGACACCGGCGAGGTCGGCGGCTCGGACGCCCACGCGGTGCACCTGGATGTGGTCGGGATGGCCGTAGCCGCCGTTGTCGTCGTAGATCGTGACCACGTCGGCCTGCTCCTCGCGCAGGATCTGCGCCAGGCGGCCGGCGGCGTGCTCCGCGTCGGCCCGCCAGAAGCACCACGGGACGTCGTTGGTGGGCAGGCCCACCATCCCCGAGTCGGTCCAGCCCAGGAACTCCACCCGTTGCACGCCGAGCACCTCGGCCGACTCGAAGCACTCGGCGGTACGGCGCAGCGTGAGCTGCTCGCCCTCTCCGAGCACGCCGTCCACCGGCTCGCCCAGTTCACCGCGGGTGGCGAACACCAGCACCACCCGGTGGCCCGCGTCGGCGGCGCGGGCGAGCAGGCCCCCCGTGGCGATCGACTCGTCGTCGGGATGGGCGTGGAAGCTGACGATGGTTCCCATGGCCGTGCACGCTACCGAGCCGGCCCCCGCCCCCGATCAGGCGATGGCACCCGATTCGCGCAAGGTCGCCACGCGAGCGGCGTCGATCCCGAAGTCGGCCAGGACGTCGTCGGTGTGCTGGCCGGCATGGGGCGGGGGCCGCTCGATGCTGCCTGGCGTGCGGCTGAAGCGCGGTGCCGGAGCGGGCTGCGTGAGGCCGGCAACCTCGGTGAAGGTGCCCCGCTGAGCGATGTGGGGGTGCTCGGGCGCCTCGGACATGGTGAGCACCGGGGCGAAGCAGACGTCGGTGCCCTCCATGATCTGACACCACTCGTCTCGGGTCTTCGACTTGAAGATGCCGGCGAGGCGCTCCTTGAGCTCACCCCAGTGGCGACGGTCGTGCTGCGCGGGGAGGGGCTCCCCGTCGAGGCCCGTGAGGCGCAGCAGCTCGGCGTAGAACTGCGGCTCGATCGAGCCGATCGACACGTACTTCGCGTCGGCCGTCTCGTAGGTGTCGTAGAAGTGGGCGCCGGTGTCGAGCATGTTGGTGCCGCGCTCGTCGTTCCAGATGCCCATGTGACGGAACGACCAGGTCATGGTCATGAGGCTGGCGGCGCCGTCGACCATGGCGGCGTCGATCACCTGGCCCTGGCCCGAGCGGCCGGCCTCCAGGAGCGCGGCGCAGATCCCGAGTGCCAGCAACATGCCCCCACCGCCGAAGTCACCCACCAGGTTGATGGGCGGGGTGGGCTGCTCACCGGCCCGGCCGAGGGGTTCGAGGGCCCCGGCGAGGGCGATGTAGTTGATGTCATGGCCAGCGGTGGGCGCGTACGGGCCCTCTTGGCCCCAGCCGGTCATCCGGCCGTAGACCAGCCGGGGGTTGCGCTCGAGGCAGACATCGGGGCCCAGGCCGAGGCGCTCCATGACGCCGGGCCGGAACCCCTCGATCAGGGCGTCCGCGCCGGCGACGAGGTCGAGCACGGTGGCCACCCCGTCGGGGTGCTTGAGGTCGACGCCCACCGATCGGCGACCGCGCGCCAGCAGGTCTGCGGGCGGGTTTGCGGGGTCGCCGCCCAGGACGTTGCCGGAGCGATCGATGCGGATCACGTCGGCACCCAGGTCCGCCAGCAGCATGGCGCCGTAGGGGCCGGGGCCGATGCCCGCGATCTCGATGATCTTGATGCCGGTCAGGGGTCCCATGGCGTGGTGCTCCTCGGTGCGGTCGGTGGGGGTGGTGGAGGTCGGGACGGGCTCAGCTGGCCGGCTCGGCACGGCGCGCCAGGGCCACCACCCGATCGACCACGGACTCGACGTGGACCGCGGGGAGGTCGTGGGCCATGTCGTCGATCACCACCAGCTCGGCGCCGGGGACGAGCTCGGCGGTGCGCTCGCCGCCACTCGGGGCCACGAGTCGGTCGAGCGCGCCGTGGACCACGAGGGTGGGCACCTCGATGCCGGCGAGCGCGTCCTCGCGCGAGCCGGAGGCGAAGATCGCCAGCAGCTGGCGGGGAACGGCGAGCGGGTTGATGCCCCGGGCGAGCTCGCGCTCCACGCGCCGGCGGGCCCGCTCCTCGTCGAAGTGCACCGGGCTGGAGATCAGCCGGGACAGCTCGATGCCGAACTCCACGGCCGCTTCGGGGTCGGTGGGGCGCTCCACGATGAGGGCGTCGAGCAGGTCGCCGTCCGGAACGCCCACGGAGGGGTTGCCGGTGGTGGACATGATCGAGGTGAGCGAGAGCACGCGGTCGGCGTGCTCGATGGTGAGCGTCTGGGCGATCATCCCGCCCATGGACGCCCCGACCACGTGGGCCTGCTCGATCCCGAGGTGATCGAGCACGGCCACGGCGTCGTCGGCCATGTCGCTCAGGGTGTAGGGAGCGTGTGACGGATCGCCGCCGAGGGCGGCCATCATCGCCGCGGGCACGTCGAGGTCCGGGGTGTCCACCCACGTGGACTCGCCCACGTCGCGGTTGTCGAAGCGGACCACGTGGAAGCCGCGCTCCACGAAGTGGTGGCAGATCTCGTCGTCCCACGCCACCATCTGGGCGCCGAGGCCCATGATGAGCAGGACGGTGGGATCGGCAGCATCCCCGAAGGTCTCGTAGGCGAGCCGGACTCCGTTGGCTTGGGCGTGAGGCACCGGCCCATGGTGCCACACTTGACCGGACGGTCAAGCAGGGGCGTCGCCCTCGCCGAGCCACCGGGCGGTGACCCGATCCGACCGTCGCCGACGGTTGCCGGGTCCCTCTCGGTCCAGGTCGTCGAGCGCTGCCACCATGGCGGCGACGGTGGCGTCGACGTCGTCGGGGACCACGGCGTCGACCACGCCGAGGTCGAGCGCGTCGGAGCTGGTGAGGCGGAGCTGCTCGGCCACCTCGGGCGCCCGGGATGCATCGCGGGTCAAGATCGCCGCAGCACCCTCGGGACCGATCACCGAGAAGATGGCGTGCTCCTGGATCAGGAACCGGTCGGCCGACGACAGGGCCAGGGCACCACCGC
This sequence comes from uncultured Aquihabitans sp., assembly GCA_964542495.1. Classification (GTDB taxonomy): domain Bacteria; phylum Actinomycetota; class Acidimicrobiia; order Acidimicrobiales; family Iamiaceae; genus Aquihabitans. The sequence goes on along the minus strand of CAZIVZ010000049.1, from coordinate 3,847 downwards.
TGCCACCCTCCCCCACGCACACCGAGACGGTCGGCGTGGCCACATCGGCCATGGCGGCATGGGTGCGGGCGATCTCGCCGGCGATGCCGCCGTTCTCGGAGTCCGGGCTCGGATCGGCGCCGGGCGTGTCGACGAAGGTGACCACCGGCAGCCCGAGCCGGCCGGCCAGGGCGATGCCCCGCTCGGCCAGGCGGAACCCAGCCGGGCCCGGCTGGCCGCCGCCGGCGTAGCGATCGAAGGCCACCACCACCACCCGCCGCCCGGCGAGCGTTGCCAGCGCGGTGCGCAGCGAGGGGTCGGTGCCCTCGCCGAGCTCGGTCCACGACGTGGTGGCCGCCGCGGCGAGGTGGATGCCGGTGGGCCGCCCGAGACGCCGAGCGGCCTGCACCTCGGCCCAGGCCGGTCCGCTCGACGACGGCGTGACGGGCCGGATCGGTGTGGGCGGCCGGTAGGCGTGCAGCGGGCGGTCGCGGCGCCCGAGCGCCCCCTCCACCCATGCGAGGAGGTCATCGGGAGCGGCCACGGCATCGACCAGGTGGGCAGCCAGCGCGGCCTCGGCGTTGTGGGACCCCTCCCCCACGGCCCGGCCCGTGATCTGCTCCACCACGCGCGGTCCGGCGAAGCCGATGGTGGCACCGGCCTCGGCCACGCTGAGGTCGGTGAGCGAGCCGTAGGAGGCGAAGACCCCGCCCGTGGTGGGCGAGCGGTGGACCGAGATCGACAGCAGCCCCGCGGCGGCGTGGCGGCGCACGGCTGCCGAGGTTCGGGGGAGCTGCACCAGGGCGACCATGCCCTCCTGCATCCGGGCACCTCCGGACCGGGTGACCACCACCACCGGCAGGCGCGCCTCGGTGGCGCGGTCGAACGCCCGCACCACCTTCTCGCCGTGCACCAGCCCCATGGAGCCGCCGATCACGTCGAAGTCGCCCTCGATCAGCACGTAGCCGTCGGTGCGGGTGCCCACGAGGCCAGTGGCCACGGACTCCCGATCGAGTGCCTCGAGCTTGGCGGCGTAGCCGGGGAACGCCAGGGGATCCCGGCTGCGCAGGTGGAGGTCCCACTGCTCCGAGAGGGGGGCGAGCATCGGGAGAGCCTGCCAGACCGCGCGTCGGCCCCACCCGTTCACCGCGCCGAAACAGCCGATCCACCTACGATGGCCCCGATTCGCCGCGACGGTTCGTCGGGGCGCCCGCCGACCCTCCCGGAGTCCACCACCATGCGTCCCACTGCGCTCCGCCCCTTCCTCGCCGCCGGCCTGGCCGCGTCCCTGCTCCTGGGGACCGCTGCCTGCGGCAGCGACAGCGAGCCCGAGGACTCGGGCTCCAGTTCGGAGACCACCGAGGCCCCGAGCACCGCCATCTCCGGCCTCGACGACCTGGCGGGCAAGACCATCGGGGTCCAGACCGGCACGACCGGCGAGACCTACGCCAACGAGAACAAGCCCGAGGGCGCCGAGGTCAAGTCGTTCAGCGACACCGACGGCCTCTTCGGGGCGCTCGAGTCCGGCGACATCGACGCCATCCTCCAGGACCTCCCGGTGAACGCCGGCCGCGTGGCCCAGGACGACAGCGTGGCCGTGGTGGAGACCTACAAGA
>CAZIVZ010000049.1:0-2152 GCA_964542495.1 uncultured Aquihabitans sp. | reverse complement strand
AACGCCGGCCGCGTGGCCCAGGACGACAGCGTGGCCGTGGTGGAGACCTACAAGACCGACGAGCAGTACGGCTTCGCGGTCGAGAAGGGCAGCGACTCCCTGGCCGACTGGGACAAGGCCCTCCAGGAGGTGCGCGACGACGGCACCTACGACCTCATCTACGACAAGTACTTCCCCACCGACGGCGCCGAGGCCGGCCCCGGTCCGGACCCCTCCGACGTGGAGGGCTCCCGCACCTTCCGGGTCTGCTCGGACATCCCCTACGCCCCCATGGAGTTCGAGGGCGAAGGTCCGCGTGGCCTGCAGTACACCGGCTTCGACATCGACCTCCTGGACGCCATGGCCGTCACGCTCGACGCCAACCTGGAGATCCTCGACGTGGAGTTCGACGGCATCCTCGGCAACCTCGCCGGCGGCACCTGCGACATCGTCGCCTCGTCGCTCACCATCACCGAGGAGCGGGCCAAGGAGGTCGACTTCACCGAGCCGTACTTCGACGCCGACCAGTCGCTCCTCGTGAAGGTCAGCTGAGGACCGGTCCGGACCGGTCGGGGGCGTCCACCGCACCATGACCGACGTGTCGACGGGACAGCTCGGGGACGGACCATCGGTCCCCGAGCTGTACCGATCCGGGCGGGCCAAGCGGAACCGCTCGCGCAACCTCCGCTTCGCGGCCTACGCCCTGGGCCTCACGGCGGTGATCGCCATCGGGCTGTTCGCCGACTGGGACAAGATCGCCGACAGCTACTTCGACGTGGATCGGGCCAAGGCCCTCTTCCCCGAGATCATCACCATCGCCGCCAAGAACACCGTGGTGTACACGGTGTTCGCCTTCATCGGCGGGGTGATCCTGGGTACGAGCGCCGCCCTCCTGCGGCTCAGCTCGATCCGGCCCTACCGGTGGGTGGCGTCGATCTACATCGAGATCTTCCGCGGCCTCCCCGCGCTGCTCACGATCATCTTCGTTGGCTTCATCACCCCCATCGCCCTCGGGATCCGGTTCCCCAAGATCCTCGGGGTGCCCACCGCCGGCATCGTGGCCCTGTCGCTCGTGGCCGGCGCCTACCTGGCCGAGACCATCCGGGCCGGCATCGAGGGCGTGCCCAAGGGCCAGGTGGAGGCGGCCCGGTCGCTCGGGATGACCCACGGCCAGACGCTGCGCAAGGTGGTGGTCCCCCAGGCGTTCCGCATCGTGATCCCGCCGCTCACCAACGAGCTGGTCCTCCTGCTGAAGGACACCGCCCTGCTCTCGGTGCTGGGGGTCACGCCGCTCACCAAGGAGCTCACCGCCTTCGCCCGAGCCGAGGGGTCCAAGGGCTTCAACGGCACGCCGCTGGTGATCGCCGGGCTCCTCTACCTCGCCATCACCATCCCGCTGACCCGGCTGGTGGCCGTCCTCGAACGTCGCAACAAGCAGAGCCGATGACCGCCACCGCCAGCCCCTCCGTCACGCCGGCCATCGAGTTCCGCGGCCTGTGCAAGTCGTTCGGCACCAACGAGGTCCTGAAGGGCATCGACCTCACGGTGGTGCCCCGGGACGTGGTGTGCGTGATCGGGGCGTCGGGCTCGGGCAAGTCCACCCTGTTGCGCTGCACCAACCGGCTCGAGGAGCCCACGGCCGGGTCGGTCCTCATCGACGGGATCGACATCACCCACCCCGATTGCGACCTCGACCTCGTGCGTCGCAACATCGGGATGGTCTTCCAGCAGTTCAACCTGTTCCCCCACCTCAAGGTGCTGGGCAACGTCACACTGGCCCAGCGCCTGGTGCTCGGCCGCTCCGAGGAGGAGGCCCGCCAGGTGGCGCGCGACATGCTCGAGCGGGTGGGGCTCTCGGAGAAGGCCGACGCCTACCCGGCACAGCTCTCGGGCGGCCAGCAGCAGCGGGTGGCCATCGCCCGGGCCCTGGCCATGAACCCGGCCATGATGCTGTTCGACGAGGCCACGAGCGCCCTCGATCCCGAGCTGGTGGGCGACGTGCTCGAGGTGATGCGCCAGCTCGCCCGAGACGGCATGACCATGCTGGTGGTCACCCACGAGATGGGCTTCGCCCGCCGCGTGGCCGACCGCGTGGTGTTCATGGACCAGGGCGTGATCTGCGAGCAGGGCCCGCCCGAGCAGATGCTCGAGCACCCCTCCACCCCCCGCCTCC
>CAZIVZ010000048.1:0-12394 GCA_964542495.1 uncultured Aquihabitans sp. | reverse complement strand
AGGGCGGCCGTCCTCCGCGGCCGCGTCCGGGCTCCCCCGCTGGTGCGCCCGGGCCCCCGGTCTCCGGCATGAGCGGCGTCCACACCGCGATGACCAACACAAGTCAAGCGGCTACCGATCAACTCGGGCCGGGGACGCCCGGGCAGTCGGGAATTCACACGTGCATGACCAATACGAAAAACACCCCGATCGAGGCGTTGGAGCGGGCGTTCCCGTTGCGAGTGCTGCGGCAGCGCTTGCGGCGAGGGAGCGGCGGCGCAGGGTCGGCGCCTGGTGGTGAGGGGATCGAGCGCGACCTCCAGGTGCTGACGGATGCGACAGTGTCGTTGATCACCGAGCGGCGGGTGTCGCAGCCGTGGGGGCTCGCCGGCGGCGAGCCGGGCGCAGTAGGGGAGAACTTGCTGCTACCGGGCGGCGACGAGGCACGCGCGGAGCGCCTGCCCGACAAGTGCACGATCCAACTCACCGCCGGAGATGTTCTGCGGATGCTGACACCCGGCGGGGGTGGCTGGGGCACGCCCCCCGGCCGTGGCTGAGCGGCCGGTACATTCGGCCTCTATGGCGGTGCACCCTTCCACCTTTGAGATACGGGTTCTTCGCCGAGATGCCGACGAAAGCTGGACCGACGAAGCGGTCGTCATCATCGACGGGCACCGATCGGCTTGCATCCCTCGGGCGCGACGCGTCCGGCCGAGATGGTCTCGGTGCTGGCACGGTCTGGATCGGGCGACGTCCCGAGGACGTTCTGGGGGCGGAATCGCCGCTGCTCGCGAGGGATGAGCCGCATGACGCCTTCGTCGCTCGTTGTGGTTGCGGCGAGGAGGGGTGCGGCGCCTTGATCGCCCGCATCACCCGCTCGGGCGACGTCGTGATCTGGGATCGGATTCGCCACGGATCGGACGCACGCGAGGACGAGCGTCCTATCGACGGGGAGCGTTTCGAGTTCGAGTCCCACCAGTACGAGGACGCCGTCCACGGTCGAAGCGAGCCGATCACCCCGTGGACTCCGACGACGCGCCGGGCCGCCGTCCTGGTGAGGCAGCGCGTGAAGTCTTGGCGCGGCGAGGAGCACCGTCTTCGCGCTGCCGGGGTCGAAGACCTCGGCGACGAGCGCGTTCGTCTCACGATGGTGCTCGGACGCAAGGGCGAACCCGACTGCGCGGTGCTAAGACGCACGTTCAGGCTTGACCCGGGCGAGTCCGCAGCAGCGCTCGCCAAACGTGTGACCAGTTACCTCACGAGCGGTGCGATCGTCGATGACGAGCTTGCAGAGCGGCGTCCCTTCTAGCAGTGCCTGGGAACTCTGGCTGTGCCTGCCGTCCGTGGGAAACGTCAGTGCCGTTGCCGCCGTATCGCCTCCGCGCCAGCACGGGCGAGAGTCCGGTACAGGCGTCGAATTGCATCCGGAGCGCGCTCGTGAGGACGGATCAGCGGCAACAGGTCAGCGAGTCGGGGAGGTGGCTGGCGCACTTCGGATCGTTCGGACTGCACCGACGGCAAAGCGTGGGCGAAGACCGCCAACGTCTGCCGATCGGGGAGTGCGGCAGCCGGTGCGAGGACCGCATCGAAGCCGGCGTCCCTCGCAGCGGCAGCGATCGTCTGCGTGATCGTGTAGTCGTCGCCGACGAGGTCGGACTCGTCCACGCCGACGTGGGCGCGAACGGACTCGTCGGTCAGGTCGAGCACTTCGAGCACGACGTAGACCCGACCGACCCGACGTCGGAGCTCGAACGGATCGACGCCTTCGTCGACGAAGTGTCGAAACAGCTCGGCCCAGGCAGCCTGCTCCTGACTCGACGCGTACCAGACGCCCGGATCGCCGGTGCGGTGGTAGCGGCCAGGGCCTCGCGCGGGATCGGCGCACGAGGTGAGCGGGTGTCGGGTGGGACCCTGGTGCCAGAAGCGCCCCGAGATCTGTCGGCGCGGCGCGGAGGCGACCGCGTCGGCGAGGTTCACACGTAGGCGCCGTCGACGAAGGCCTCAGCCGCCTCGCGAACGGTGTCGTACCGATCCTCGGCGAGGAGATCGACCGGTCGTTGGCCCTCGAGGAGCCGGTTCTTCGCATGGAGCCACTGGCCGACTCCACGGGGCGTCAGCGAGTCGGACAGCAAGATGACCAGGTCGCGGAGCTGGGCGAGCCGGTCGTAGCGGTCCGGCCGGATGTCGCTGGTCTTCCAGCCCCGCACGGCGCGATCGGAGACGTGGGTTACCGCAGCGACGTCCCCCTGGGTCACGCCGAAGGGCTTGAGCGCGTCGACGATCTCGCTGGCTTCAACTGCTCGGTCGAGGGTGGGGGCCATAACGCTTCCTCTTCTACTTCCGCTTTAGCTTCCGCCTCAGCGTACGCCTGGTCGCCGGCTGGCACAACCATGCTGGAACTCAATGAAAACTTGAGTTCCAGCGGACCGACCCGGCCACAACTCAAGTTGGGGCGGCGAAATCGGCTACTCGGCAGACGTCCAGACCCGCTTGGCGAGGATGGCGACGTCCTCGACCGGGTGGGATCGGAGCGTGCGGAGCCGGGCCCGCCACGGTTCAGGCCAGTCGAATCGGCTTCCGCCCGACCGCACCAGTTGCAGGGCGAGTGCCCCGAGCCGGATGAACCGAGGCCGACCAGGTGGTCGGCGGCATCCTCGATGGTGAGGAGCCTCCAGGCAGTCTGGTCTCGGCCGAGGGCGTGCGCGAGGGCACTCATCGTTCCCTCGGTGAGCAGTGGGCGGTCATCGAGCCGGACCGCGAGCGCAACGACTGCTGGTGTCGGCGCGGACCAGTCCATCGCCGCGAGGCGGATGACGAACTCGCCTGGCGTGAACTCGGCTCGACGGGCAAGCAGATCGGCGATGTGGAGCAGCTCCGCCCGATGTTCCGCCCGCGCATACCGGGGCAGTTCGGCTGCGGCGTGGAGCACTGCGTCGAGCCGCTGGGCAGACGGCCGGTCTCGTTCGGGGCCAGCGTTCAGATCGAGGGCGTCGTCTCGATGGGCGAGGGTCTGGACCAGGTCCGACGCCTCGGTCCATCCGACCCTGTCCTGGAACATGGTCGTCAGGGCGCCGAGCGCGGCACGCCACTCCGGTCCCGTATCGAGGTCGTCGATCGCTGCACACGCGACCTGTGGGGCGCGGTCAGCCCAGCGGGCCCAACCGGCCAGCGAGGCGAGGGCCTCAGCTCGGACCCGCTGGGTGTCGGACTCGCACGTTTCGAGGACAAGCTCCGCGAATCGCGGACGGTGGCGAGGCGCCAGCTGGTCTGGAGCCGTTTCGAGGAGGGACCGCGCTTCGTCCTCCGACCTTCCCGGCAACGTCGCAAGGACTCGCCAGGCTCGGTCGTCATCGAGGAAGCCACGAAGCGACCGGCCGATCGCTACCCGGAGGTCACGATGGACCTGGTCGTCAGCGACGACAGCGAGAAGGAGGTCAAGCGCTCCGAGGGGTCGGTGGTCACCGAGGAGGCGAGCAGCCTCCTTCTTGGAGGTGACCTTGGCCGATTCGCTCCGAAGAACGGATTCGAGCGGTTGACGGAGCCCGGCGCGGGGGACGAAGCGTGCGCACCGGGTTGCGGCATAGACCGCGACGCGGGCCCGATCGGTCCCGGCGTGGGCGAGCAGCTGGTCGAGGGCCCGTCCGGGTTCGTCCGTCCAGGCCAGACCTCCGAGGGCCGCTTCCTGGATCGGCACCTGCTGGCTGGCGAGGTAGGGCTCGAGCGCCGCTGCCCCGATCTCGGGTAGCCGGGCGAGCGCGCGGACGGCGGCCGTGCGGGACCATTCGGCGGTTCCCGGTGTGGCGATGAGCGCGTCGAGTGCGCCTCGGTACGCCTCGCATTGCCGAGGAAGCCACCGGTTGAAGCCGCTGTGGATGATGGGGACGAAGCGAACGTCACCCTTGAGGAATCGCCCCTTCAGCGGTCGGGTCCGGAGCAGTACGTCCAGCAGGTCCTGGCGTGAGCGAACGACTGCGGCGAGGACGGTGGGCACGGCGAGGGTTGACTCATCTGCCGCCAAGACCTGAGCGACGCGTGCCGACCGCGTGCGGGGGTCGGCGAGCCAATGGGACAGCGCGGTCCGCACCACCGAGTCGCTTGCCGCCGCCGTGGCTCGTTCCAGCAACCGCTGGATTCCCTCTTTGTGCCACGTCCGCTTGCCGAGGGCTTGCGTCAGGGCGAAGGTCAGCTGGTAGCGATCCAGCTTCGCTGCGTCTTCAAGACGCGGCATGAACGCGTCGACAAGCGACGTCTCAGCGCCGCGGGGAAGCACTCGATCCAGTCGAGGGAACGAGATGGAGCCGGTCGGCTCGGCCAGCTGGTCGAGGAGCGCTATCGCGAAGTGAAACCGCCGCGATGCCGGGTCGCCCGCCGAGTCGGTGAGCAGCTTGAAGGCCAACTCGTTGAGCTGATGCAGGGTTGCCGGCGACGTGTCGCGGGCCTCCTTCACCGCTCGCGCGAGCTGCTGGAGAAGGCCGAGAGCGTCGTCTCCGAACAGCCATGCCGGGGAACCAGCGAGCGCCTGAATCGCCGAGAGGCGAACCGGGTCTTGCTCGTTCTGGAGTCGTTCGCACAGAGCGAGCGCTTCGCGCATCACGTCAGGAGACCGGTCTCGCCGGGCACAGGCGATCAGCAGGTTGTATCCGACTCGCTGCGCTTGCCTACCTGGAGGACGCGGCGTGCACGGTCCGGCGAGGCAAGGCGTGGAGCGTCCATCACCGGGCGAGCGGCCTCGTGGTCGCCGCCTTCCGGCATCGGACGAGCCGGGACGCCGATCCGCAGCTCCATACCCACCTCGTCACCGCGAACATGGCACTCGGTCCCGATGGCCGTTGGACCGCGCTGCACTCGGCTGACATCTGGCACCACTCCCGCACGGCCGGGTTCATCTACCAGTCGGTCCTCCGCCACGAGGTCGCCCAGCGGCTGAACGTCGCCTTCGAACCCGAGAAGCCGGGCATCGGTGAAGTCGTCGGCATCCCGAAGCCGGTTCGCCGGAAGTTCAGCCGCCGCCGCATCCAGATCGAGGCGGCGATGGCCGAGCACGGTGTACGCACCTCGCACGGAGCGCAGATCGCGACCCTCGACACCCGCCCGCCGAAGCCGGCGCCGGTCTCCGAGGAGGGGCTCCGGGCAGCGTGGCGAGATCACGCCGACGCCATCGGGTTCGACCTCACCCAAGTCCGGAGACAGCGCCGCCACCCGCTCCCGCCCGACGACCAAGCGATCGGCCGCCACCTCACGAAGCGGGACGCCACCTTCGACCGGCTCCGGGTGCTCCAGGCGGTGGCCGAGACCGCCACGCAGGGCCTCCCGTTCGAGCAGATCATCGCGAGAGCCGACGCCTTCCTCGCTGGTCCCGAGGTCATGGAGGTGACGGCGACCCGATGGACGACACCCGAGATGCTCGGCATCGAGGCCGACGCCATCGACCGGGCAATCGCCGGCCCGCCAACGGCCGCGGTGAATCGCGAACTTGTCGACGCCGCCGTCGCCGCTCGGCCATCGATCAGCCGAGAGCAGGCCGAGGCGGTCCGCTCGATCACGACGACGAGTGCCTCGGTGGCGGTACTGATCGGTCACGCCGGAACGGGCAAGACGTTCGCCCTCGACGCCGCGGGGGAGGCGTGGCACAACGCGGGGCTGCGGCCAACCGGCGTCGCACTCGCCGGGCGAGCCGCCGCCGAATTCCAAGCCGGATCGGGCATCGCGTCGCAGACGATCGCCTCGTTCCTCAAGGAGCTCGACGAGGGACGAAGGCTCACCGATCGGGACGTGCTCCTGTGCGATGAAGCGGGAATGGTCGGGACGCGTGACCTCCACCGACTCCTCGTGGCGACGACCCGTGCCGGAGCGAAGCTGGTGCTCGTCGGCGACCACAAGCAGCTCGCGGAGATCGAGGCCGGTGGGCTCTTCGCTGGCCTCGCCCGCAGCCTCGGCGCGTGCACGCTCCACCTGAAGGTTGGCGACATCCTTCGGATGCTCACGCCCGGCGGCGGCGGATGGGGTCTGCCAGACCCGCTCGTGTGACGCTACGGCGGGGCGGCGCGGGGAACGTCAGCCCGCGAGAGCGTCCTTCGCATAGGCGACGATCGCGTTGGCGTGACCGTGGCCCAGACCGTGTTCGGTCTTGAGTCCCTCCACGACCTTCATGTGGGTGCCAGAACTCAACCCGTCCGCTGCCAAGTCGAGCCAGAACTGGATTGGCTTCCCGTAGGTCTTCTCGATGTTCGGGAAGTAGGACGCCGGCCCCTTGACCTTCTCCCCGGGCTCGATCGTCGGGGCGGTCACACGATGCTGTGCCATGCCGAGACCCTACTGGTGGACCCATCGCATCTGGACCAGCGAGCGCAGAGCGCTCTCGGTGGGCGGGGCGTGTCGGCGGCGGATCGACGGACCTGAACGGATTCGGCCGTCCGGCACCGCGGCCCCATGGCCGGGGTGGAGGCGGAGGCCACGGGTGAGCAGCCCCCGGGCCAGCGCCCGGCGCACCCGCGGCTGGTAGCCGGGCGGTGGTTCGTCCTGGCTGAAGTGCAGCTCGATGGTCTTGGCCGGGTACCGGTGAGCCAGGTTGGCGGCCGAGCTGACACCGGTGGCGCCGATGACCGCGATCGAGGCAGCGTGTTCGACCTGGCGGGCGACGTCGGCGATCTGCGCCTCGACTGTGGCCAGACCCTCGACCTGGGTTTGGCGCCAGAAGCCGTTGGTGGTGCCCGAGGCAACGATCGCAAGAACCGATGTGTTCGTGACCAACGGCGGCTACGGCGGGGTCCAACTCGCGCTGGGCCGTGGGATCCCCCTCGTCGTCACGGGAGGCAAGGAGGACAAGCCGGAGGTCGGCGCCCGCGTCGCGTGGACCGGTGCCGGCATCCGCTTCAGGCAGGAACGGCCCTCACCCGGTGGACTGCGCAAGGCCATCCGGCGGGTCCTCGACGACGAGCGGTACCGCGTCGAGGCGCAGCGGCTCGCGGCCGACATGGCCCGATCGCCCGGCGCGGTCGGTCTCGCCGACATCGTCGACTCGCTCTCGTCGGCCAGGAACGCCATCGGCTGACCCGCTCAGGTCGTGTCGGCCGCCATGGCGGTGCACCCATCCTCCCGGTGGGGAGGTGTGTGCACTCGAGCCGCTCCACGCGGCTCAGGTGCACGAGCCTCGGTTCTCGGCAACGCTACGGCCCCTGGACCTGGACGATCACCGCCGGGTTCTCGGCGGGGGCGAGGTTCTGGCCGAGGTGCACCAGGTTTGCCGGCAGGGGACCGTCAGGGCCGTCGACGGTGACCACGAGGCTGTTGGCGTAGAAGCCCGGGTTGAAGTCGATGCCGGCGATCTCGGGTTCGGAGGAGAGGTCGTACTCGATGACCACGTCGACGGGGTCGGCCGTGCCGGCGCCGGCCGGGACCACCTCGGCGCCGGCGATGGCGTCGTTGCTGGCGATCTTGCCCTGGACCCCCGAGACATCACCGCCGTTCACCACCCAGAGGTGCCAACCGTCGAAGTCGTTCCAGAGGTACACCCCGGGCTCGGCGCCTCCGGGGGCCTCCTCGGGGGTGCCGCCGAGCTCGCCGAAGGCCTTGGGTCTCCCGTTGACCTCGGTCGGCCACCCGGGGCCACTCGCCTGGGTGCCGCCGTCCACGGCGGGAGCGACCGTCGTCGTGACGCCGTCGTTCGTCGCCGGCTGGGACGTGGCCGATCGGGTACTGGTGCCGTCGTCGTCGCCGGACTTGATGACCACCACCGCGGCGATGATGGCCACGATCACGCCCACCAGGGCGAGCTGGAGCATGAGCTGCGTCCGGCCGTCGATGCTCGGCTCGTCGTCCCAGAGATCCTCGTCCCACGGATCGACCTCGTCGTCCGCTGCTGACCCCCCGGTCTTCGCATCAAGGTCGTCGGCTGGGGTCACAGCTACCTCTCGTGGCCGGGCACGTGAGCGGTTCAGCCCACCGCCTCCAGCTTGGCACCCGGGATCGCTCGGGCGTCGCAACGGCTGCGGAACTCGTCGAGGACGAGATCCAGGGCATGGCGGAGCCGGGCGGGCGGCTGGGTGAGGGTGCCGGTGCGCAGCCCGTCGAGGGTGACCGCCACGAGCGCGTGCAGGTCCTCCGAGGCGGCGCGAAGGGTCGGATCGTCGGTGGCGGTCACCAGGGTTCGGACATCGAGATCGCCCAGCAGCGTGATCCAATCGGCATCGGCGGGCAGCCCGACGAGATCGTCGGGTCCAGCGGTCGGTGCCGACGATCGGGCCGCGGCCACCACGGGACCCGCCTCGGTGCACCAGGCGTTGTCCTCCCCACCCGGGACGAGGCGCACCAGGAGCAGCAGGTCCGGTTCCTCGACCCGGGCGACGACGTCGACGCCCGTGCTGGCCGGCAGCTCGCTGGTCACGAGCAGCTTGGCCATCTCGGCGCTCCCTTGGCGACGAGGCTCGTCGACCATGCCGCCCCACTCGCGGAAGCGGATGTCGTACCCGTGGGCGAGGAGGTCGGCGCCGAGCCCCTTGGCCGTGCTGTTCCACGGCACGAACCCCTCCTCCCACATCAGGTAGGTCCCTCGCGGCACACGGGCGCGCACCTGTGCGCTCAAGGCAGCCACCCGCCGCGAATCGGTGCGGTTGATGGAGCCGTCGGTGGCGAGCAGCGCGAACAACGCCACCACGACGATGCCGACCGCCAACGGTGCGGGCACCACCGGGCGGGGCACCGCCGCGGTGGCCCGACGCCAGGATCTGAGGTGGACGGCCTCGAGCAGCGCCAGGGCCACGGCCGACCACGCGAGCGCGACCGACGGCAGCGCCCACGTGACGAAGTAGGGCTGGGTCAGCAGCGCATCGGTGGGCTTGCGGCTCAGGGCCACGGTGGTGACCAGCAGCGCGGGCCCGACGAGGATCCACAGGCTGCGCAGCGCGGGGCTGCCGTGCCGGAAGGCCCAGATCACCGCGACGACGAGGATGGCGGCGCCCACCACCGACGGCAGCACGGCCAGGTCCCCGAGCTCGACCAGGGCCACCTGGGCGCTCTCGAAGTCGTGGCCGTCGAAGCCCGGGACCCCGGTGAGGAACATCGCCATGCTCGCCGCCGCAGGACCGATGCCGAGGCTCGAGGTGAAGTTGCCCTCCCGGGATACGAGCCCGACCTGGCTGAGCAGGAAGTGGCCGACGTCGGCAAGGTTGCCCGGGGGCCGCACCACCATCTCCAGCAGCGGTGGCAACCACATCACGGCGATCGCGATGGCCACGAGGCCGCCGGCGCGGCCGATCGGACGCGCCGGCGGTCCGTGACGGCGGTGCCACGCCCACGTGACCACGCATCCCACGACCACCGCACCAGCCGCGGGCAGCACCCCGAGGCTGGTCTGGAGGCACAGGCTCGACGCCAGCAGGGCGACCGCCAGCCCGACGCGATCCCGCCGGGTGTAGCCCCACAGGCCCACGAGGGCGGCGAGCAGGGGGAACGTGGCCAGGATGGCGTTGTTGGGCCGGACCAGCCACTCCTGGCTCACCCGCGTGCTGATCATGGCGACCGCGATGCCCACCGCCACCGCTCCTCGATCGCCTGCGGTGCGCCACGCCAGCACCACCGCGGCCACGATCGCAGCGGCGACGAGGAGACCGGTCCCGATGGCCAGCCCCACCGGTGACCAGCCCGAGATCGCGTAGGGACCGGCGACGAGGTACAGCTCCACCGGCCCGGGGTGGTTGGTCCCCGGGGTCGGCTGCTCGCTGGCGGTCGACGCCATCCCGATGAGCGGTGGAGCAGAGGTGCCCACCTGCATGGTGCGGCGGGCGAACCACGCTTCGTCGCCGTCGGGCACCCAGCCACCGGTGGAGCGGTGGAAGGTGGAGGCGGCCACCGGCAGGAGCACGATCACCACCACGAGCCAGCACACGGGTGAGGGCCGACGGCGGCGAAGCGGCGGGTGGCGCGCCTCCGTGGCCGCCATCAGTCGGCGTCGGCGTAGGCGAGGTGCGTGCCGCAGTGCAGGCACCGGAACAGGTAGGCCGTCGACGCACCATCGGCGTCGAGCGACCCCAGGAACGCGTCGGCGTCGCGGCCGGTGAGCCCCCAGCCGGCCACCTGCGCCGCCACGGTGGCCACGGCATCGGGGTGCCGGGCCAGCTCGTCCCAACCCACCGCGCCCAGGAACGCGCAGCCGTCGCCGCAGTGGAACAGCCAGCGTTCCTGCTGCCAGGCGCTGAAGCCGGGGGTGCGGTGCGTGATCTGGTCGATCACCTCGCCCGGCAGGCCGTCGGGGACGTCGGCCTCGCCCAGGTCCGTGAAGCACGCGTCGAAGGTGGCCGCGGCCGAGCCGTCGGCCACGCACCACGGGCAGAGCGCGTCGCGCAGGTCGTCGACGGCGTAGGGCGCCACTGCGTAGACCCACCCGCGATCCCGTCCACAGCACCGGCAGGTGACTCGACGGCGCTCCACCGCACCCGTGGCCACCGGATCCGGGTGGTATCGGAACGCGGGGAGGGCTTCGGCCCCCTCGGCCCTGCTCATGCCGTGACGAAGACGGGCACTCCGAGCGGGAGTCCCAGGCCCACCAGCGCCTCGATGTCGGCGTTGCGGAGCCGGACGCAGCCGTGGGACACGGCCTGGCCGATCAGAGCCGGTTGGTTCGTGCCGTGGATGCCCACCTGCCCGGGACCGCCGGCGAACTCGGTGAGCGTGTCGGAGTGCAGCGCCAGCCCGAACGCGTACGGGCCGTAGGCACCAGCGGGCTCCTGGTTGTCGATCAGCTCGGTGACGTAGGTGGCGCCGAGGGGCGTGGGGTTCTCGTCGGTGCCAACGGCGACGGCGGCGGCGAGCAGCTCGGTGCCGTCGCGCTCCACCCGCAGCCTGCGGGCGCCGAGCTCGACGAAGACGCGCATGGGGGTCTTGGTGATGGTGACCGATCCCGCGGGCACCCAACCGGTGGCGCCGTTGGGTCGGGTGGGCAGCACCACCTGAAACCACCCGCTGGTGTCGCCGGTGGGATCGCCCACCACGGCGAAGGTGGTGGGCGCCCCGGCGCTCGTGGTGGCGCCGATCTCGATGGTGGGGGAGCCCTCCGACGCGTCGGCGTGGACCACCGGTGAGCCGGTCGGGGTGGCGATGTAGCCGAGGAGCGAATCCGGGCCGAGGGCGGCGGCACCCGGGGCCGAGGCCTCGGCGGTGCTGGAGGGGACCGGGGCGGTCGTGGTGGTGGTGCTGCTGGTGGTGGAGGGCGACGAGGCGGCGGCCAACGTGGGCCGCTCGCCGGTGCAGGAGCCGAGGAGCCCCACCCCGGTGAGCACGGCCACCACCACCGCGAGCATCCGCACGAAGCCGCCCCGCAGCGAGTTGGTGGGGGAGGTCGCCGGCATCACCGAGGGCAGGGTAGTCGCCCGGTGCCGGCCGCCGTCTCCGCTCCGGTGGGTGCTCGGACCGGCTGCGTTCGCACCCTTGACCGATCAGTCAATAGAGTTCGCGGCCATGGAGATCAACGGGATCAGCGCAATCATCACCGGTGGTGCATCGGGCCTCGGCGAGGCCACCAGCCGCCACCTCGCCTCGCTCGGCGCCAAGGTCGTCGTGGCCGACCTCGAGGGGCAGCGGGAGAAGGGCGAGGCCCTCGCCACCGAGATCGGGGGCGTGTTCGCGCCCTGCGACGTCACCGACACCGACCAGGTCATCGCCGCCGTCGAGGCCGCCAAGGAGCTCGGCCCGCTGAAGGCGCTGGTGAACTGCGCCGGCATCGGCTGGGCCACCCGCACCATCGGCAAGGACGGCGAGTACAGCTCCGCCCACGACCTCGAGGTGTTCCGCAAGGTCGTCGAGATCAACCTCATCGGCACCTTCAACTGCATCCGCCTGGCCGCCACGGCCATGTCGCAGAACGAGGCCGACGAGTTCGGCGAGCGGGGCGCCATCGTCAACACCGCCTCGGTGGCCGCCGAGGACGGCCAGATCGGCCAGGCCAGCTACTCCGCCTCCAAGGGCGGCGTGGTGGGCATGACCCTCCCGGTGGCCCGCGACCTCGCCGCCGTCGGCATCCGCGTGAACACCATCCTCCCCGGCCTGATCGACACCCCGATCTACGGCCAGGGCGAGGCGTCGGAGCAGTTCAAGGCCCGCCTCGAGGTGGGCGTGCTCTTCCCCAAGCGCCTCGGCTCCCCGCACGAGTTCGCCACGCTCGCCACCGAGCTGCTCTCGAACAGCTACATGAACGCCGAGTCGATCCGCATCGACGGCGGCATCCGGATGCAGCCGAAGTGATCTGACGGTCAGACCGCCGGAGCCCGGTGGCTCCGGCGGTCGACCCACACCGGCACGTCGGCCATGGCGAGCAGCTCGCGATCGCCGCTGGAGTTGCCGTACGCCCACAGGAGGTCGGGCTCGTCGCCGTCGAGCCAGGCCCGCAGGCGCACCTCCTTCTCGGGGCCTCGCACGTTGGGTC